>CAIQEX010000517.1 GCA_903870955.1 uncultured beta proteobacterium | reverse complement strand
TGGCTCAGCCAGGTGGCAAAGTAACTGGGGCCGTCAGATGCGTCGTTCTGAACGATGGCGATGGGTCGCATGCTTGTGTTTTTCAGTTGGTGAACGCGTAGAAGGGACCGGTCAAGACGCCTGCGCTTTTGCCTTCGATCACGGTAAAGACCGAGCGGCCAAAAAAGAAGGGCAGTCCCCAGTCGAACGACGTACTGTCAAATGTGCCGCCCACGTTGTTAAAGGCGTAGTTGCCGTTTTGAAAAAGGCTGTCGGCATTGTCGATGGTGAAGTTCACCACCGCGCTGGTGAAGGCCAACTGGATGCTGGCGGAAAAGTTCTGAGGCGAGGGCGGGCAATAGAAACCCGCCGCGGCAATGTTGCAATGGGCATTCAGCGTGGCTTGCGGGTCGTTAAAAAATAGGCCGTTGGAACCGCTATCGATAAAGCTGTTGAAGATCGGGTGTCCCTTTAAAGTGGTCGTAAAAAAACCATTGAAGGCATTCACGGGTACCACGTTAGCAGTGTCCAGACGGTTGTTGCCTCGTGTTTCTACTCCAAACACCAGGTAGCCACTGGCCTTACCGGCACCCGTCGCACCCAGGGCCGGTAGTTGCACCAGCACGCCGTTGTTGTCGCTGCTGAAGAGTACAACCGGGTTTTGCACCTGCTGGCTGTTTGGAACACTGATCTGGCACTGCGCGTTGGGATTCACGCAGTTGAAATAGCGTTGTTTGTCGCTGTCAAAAAGGCTGACTCCCAACACCCCATTGGCGCCAACCGTGCTGGGTTGGTCCATAACCGGCGCGCTACCGCATAGAGCGCCGCCGCTCAGCGCCGCAGGTAAGACGGGTTCCAGCACCTGCACCGGCACCGACCCCGCCACTTTGGCCCCCAGGCGGACTTCGGCCAATTTGACCTTTCCCCAGGCCAACGAATTCAGAAACTGCGCACATTCGGTGATGGTGGAACTGCCTCCCACTTGTTGCGCCGGCAATGTCAGCGCGGGTGCGGCATTGAGCACACTGGCAAAAATCCGCAATCCGGTAGACCCGGTGTCCAGCAGGATATGGTCGATCGATTTGCAGGTGTTGGTTCCGGGGATGCACACCGTCACACTGACATAGGGAATGTTGATGTTGTTTCCCGGGCCTGACTCTACCGAAATGGCCACCACATTGGGGTCTTGCAAGCTTGCCGCACTCGGCGGGAAACCGACTGCGACGCCAGTTAGGGTGCTGGAACTGCCCGAGCCACCTCCACACCCCCCCAAAGCCAGTGCCACACACCAAGCCAGGCAGTAGGTGCAGGTGCGCAGGGATAAACCAAACATGGGTGTCGGTCGGGCTAGCGAATGTCCTGGGCCGACAGATTGACGGGCAACTTAGACGGCAGGTAGGCCCTTCCAATAAAGGAACGCATCATTCCGCCCGATTCGATCACCAGTTCTGGCGTCTGGATCGCTACGCCACGCCGCTGTTGACGCACTGCGGCCATGTAGGTTTGAAAAGATGCGCCCAGCAGGCGCTCAAAATCCGGCAGGACAGGGCCTTCCCAAGCCACGCCAAACACCAAGCCGGCCGCGTCCACATACTGGCGTACCGTGACGCCGTTAGGGATTGATTGGGTATAGACGGTTGCCACACCTTGAAGGGTTTGGCTGCTGGTGGTTGCGCCAAAGGCCTGTGCGTCGCGACTAACTGATGCCAGGTCTCCGGCCAATTCGGCGTGGACCACACTGGCACAAAAGAGAGTCACCAACACGCCAACCTGCAGCCAACGCAATGGCTGCAAGGATTTCAAGTCGATCAGTGTTATTCGCAACCTCGCCATGGAAACATGATTATCACTGTCCCTGTGAAGAACAATCTGGCGAAGTTAATTGCTGAAGGCATGAAACGGACCCGGCAGTGACCGCGCGTCATGGACAACTTGCTGGCCTTCGATGACTGTGAATACCGTTCTGCCAAAGAAAAACGGCAGTCCCCAATCGAAAAAGGAGTCGCCTCCAGGCCCTCCCAGGTTGTTGAATGCCAGGTTGGTCCCAGGCGCAAACAGCGCGCTGGCATTGCCGATTTGAAAGTCCACCAGTGCGTTGGTGGCTTGCAGGACGATGGAGGCTGACAGTTGCTGCGCACTGTCGGGGCAATAGAAGCCTGCGGGGCGTACGCAAGTAACGGGGAAACTTTGCGGATCGTCAAAGTAGAGTCCGTTGGAGCCGCTGTCGATCACGCTGTTCGTCAAGGTTCTGCCCTTGTAGAGCGTTTTGAAGGTGCCGCTCGAGGGGTCCACGGGCACAACGTTGGCCGTGCCTAGCTGGTTATTGCGTTGCGTACCCACGCCAAATATCAAATAGCCCTGGGCCCGGCCGACGCCTTGCGCTGGCAAGTCAGGCAACTGAATGGCAATACCGTTGTTGTTGACCGC
>CAIQEX010000516.1 GCA_903870955.1 uncultured beta proteobacterium | reverse complement strand
CCATCAGAGGCTCCTTGTGATCAGGTGGAAATCAAGCAAAAGATTTTTTGAAAGCGGCCACAGCAGCAGTCAACTCAGCTTCGGCTTCCTTGTCCAGGGCTTGGGTGGATTCCACCTTGGCCAACAGGGCTGCGTGCTTGTCTTTGAGGTAAGAATGCAGACCGGCTTCAAACGCCAGAATCTTCTTGACATCGATGTCGTCCATGAAACCCTTGTTCACGGCAAACAGAGACGCGCTCATCATGCTGATGGACAGCGGGCTGTACTGCTTTTGCTTGATTTCCACCTGATCACAAGGAGCCTCTGATGGCAGCAGGTAAGGAACTACGCACCAAGATCAAATCGGTGGAAAACACCAAGAAGATCACCAAGGCCATGGAAATGATCTCGGTCTCCAAAATGCGCAAGGCGCAGGAGCGTATGCGCGCTGCCCGCCCTTACAGCAACAAGATCCGGGACATTGCCACCCATCTGGGACAAGCCAACCCCGAGTACGTGCATGCTTTCATGAAGGCCAATGACGCCAAGGCGGTTGGCATGATTGTGGTGAGCACGGACAAGGGTTTGTGCGGCGGTCTCAACACCAACCTGCTGCGTCAGGTCACCAACAAGCTGCGCGAAACGCAGGCGGCTGGCAAGACAACGCATGCGGTGGCGATTGGTAGCAAGGGTCTGGGCTTCTTGAATCGTGTGGGTGCCAAGGTGGTGTCGCATGTGACCCATCTGGGTGACAAGCCGCATCTGGACAAGCTGATTGGCCCGGTCAAGGTATTGCTTGACCAGTACGCCAAGGGCGAAGTTAGCGCCGTCTATCTTTGCTATAACAACTTTGTCAGCACCATGAAGCAGGACCCCGTGGTCGAACAACTGCTGCCTTTGTCTTCCGCCAAAATGGAAGCTGAAACCAAGGCACAGGGCAGCGGCCACGCATGGGACTACATCTATGAGCCCGACGCGCAATCCGTCATTGACGACTTGCTGGTGCGTTACGTCGAGGCGCTGGTGTTCCAGGCGCTGGCAGAGAACATGGCGTCCGAACACGCCGCACGTATGGTGGCCATGAAGGCTGCAACAGACAATGCCGGCAGCGTCATTGGCGAACTCAAGCTCGTTTACAACAAGACGCGTCAGGCAGCAATTACCAAAGAGCTGTCCGAAATTGTGTCTGGTGCAGCTGCTATCAGCGGCTAAGCGATTTCAAAAATTATTGGAGCGAAAAATGCAAGCCCAAGGAAAAATTGTTCAGTGTATCGGTGCGGTGGTGGACGTTGAGTTTCCCCGTGACAAAATGCCGCGCGTATATGACGCTCTCAAGATGGAAGGCTCACCGCTGACCCTGGAAGTGCAGCAGCAGCTTGGCGACGGCATCGTCCGTACCATTGCGCTGGGTTCGTCCGACGGCCTGCGCCGTGGACTGGTGGTGTACAACACCGGCGCCCAGATCACCGTGCCCGTGGGCAAAGCCACGCTCGGTCGCATCATGGACGTGCTGGGCACGCCGATTGACGAACGTGGTCCTGTCGATCAGGCGCAAACCGCGTCGATTCACCGCAAAGCCCCTACTTACGACGAACTGAGCCCGTCACAAGAACTGCTGGAAACCGGCATCAAAGTGATTGACCTGGTTTGCCCGTTCGCCAAGGGCGGTAAGGTCGGTCTGTTCGGTGGTGCCGGTGTGGGCAAGACCGTGAACATGATGGAACTGATCAACAACATCGCCAAGGCGCACAGCGGCTTGTCCGTGTTTGCCGGTGTGGGTGAGCGTACCCGTGAAGGCAATGACTTCTATCACGAAATGGCCGACTCTGGCGTGGTGAACCTCGACAAGCTGGAAGACTCCAAGGTTGCCATGGTTTACGGTCAGATGAATGAGCCCCCGGGCAACCGTCTGCGCGTGGCGCTGACCGGTCTGACCATCGCCGAATCCTTCCGTGACGAAGGTAAGGACGTGCTGTTCTTCGTGGACAACATCTATCGCTACACATTGGCCGGTACCGAAGTGTCCGCTCTGTTGGGTCGTATGCCTTCCGCTGTGGGCTACCAGCCAACATTGGCTGAAGAAATGGGCCGTTTGCAAGAGCGTATTACCTCTACCAAGGTGGGTTCCATCACTTCCATCCAGGCCGTTTACGTCCCTGCCGATGACTTGACCGATCCGTCGCCTGCAACCACCTTCGCCCACTTGGATTCCACTGTGGTGCTGTCGCGTGATATCGCTTCGCTGGGTATCTACCCCGCTGTGGATCCTCTGGACTCCACCAGCCGCCAGTTGGATCCTCTGGTGGTCGGTGCAGACCACTACGAAACGGCGCGTGCCGTGCAGGGTACGCTGCAGCGTTACCGCGAACTGCGCGACATCATCGCCATCATGGGTATGGACGACTTGGCTCCTGAAGACAAGCTGGCCGTGGCCCGTGCACGTAAGATTCAACGTTTCCTGTCGCAACCATTCCACGTGGCTGAAGTGTTTACCGGCTCCCCCGGCAAGTACGTCACCCTGGCTGAAACCATTCGTGGTTTCATGATGATTGTGGGCGGCGAGTGTGATCACCTGCCAGAACAAGCGTTCTACATGGTCGGTACCATCGACGAAGCCTTCGAAAAAGCCAAAAAGGTCTAAGCCATGAACACCATCCACGTTGATGTGGTCAGTGCAGAAGAGTCCATCTTCTCCGGCGAAGCGCGCTTTGTCGCGCTGCCCGGCGAAGCCGGCGAGTTGGGAATATTTCCCCGCCACACTCCGCTGATCACGCGCATCAAGCCTGGCTCGGTGCGCATTGAAAAGGCCGATGGCAGCGAAGAATTTATCTTCGTCGCCGGTGGCATTCTTGAAGTCCAACCCCATAGCGTGACCGTGTTGTCTGACACGGCCATCCGCGGCAAGGATCTGGACGACGAGAAGGCCAACGCAGCCAAGGCTGCAGCCGAAGAAGCCCTCAAGAACGCCAAGAGTGAAATCGATTTGGCCAGGGCCAGTGCCGAACTCTCGGTCATGGTTGCACAGCTTGCAGCTTTGCGTAAATACCGCACGAAGAAGTAAAACGCTTCCGTAAGAACAAAGAAAAACCGCCTCCTGGCGGTTTTTCTTTTTGCGCTGCAAATAGGCGCCACTTCAGGGAAAATCAAGGCATGCCCAGATTCAAATCCAAAATGCAAGCGGCCGCATTCGGCGGTACACCCGATGAAATCGAGGCAACTTTTTACGACGCACTGCGCAATGGGTCGTTGGACAAGTTAATGGATTGCTGGGCCGATGAGGACGAGATCGCCTGCATCCATCCGGGTGGTCCCCGTCTGATGGGAGCCAACGCGATACGCACCTCCTTCGAAACCCTGTTTGCCAACGGCGGCATACCGGTTACGCCATCCCACATACGGCGCATCGATTCAATCGCCAGCGCGGTCCACCATGTGCTGGAACAAGTCGAGGTGTCGACAACCGATGGTCTGGTTCAAGCATACGTGATGGCGACCAACGTCTATCACAAGACGGCGCAGGGTTGGCGCCTTGTGGTTCACCACGCCAGCCCAGGGATGCCGGACGAATCGCAGATGATGGCGCAAGGGAACAAAGTCCTGCACTGACAAACTGCCCCATGACCTGAGCGCTCGACGCGATGTTGACAGCTTATGCTGCACCCCCGTGGTTGCCCGGTGGGCATCTACAGACCATTTGGCCGGCATTGTGGCCGAGACCATCGGAACTGCCTGTCCAATACCGGCGCACACGGTGGACCACACCGGATGGTGACTTTATCGATGTCGACCACCTGGATGACCCGACCCACAGCGCCAAAGACCAACCCCTGTTGGTGCTCTTTCACGGCTTGGAGGGCAACTCATCCAGTCAGTATGCGCTGGCTTTTGCCGACTACGCGCGGCACGCGGGTTGGACTTTTACTGTGCCGCACTTTCGAGGTTGCAGCGGCGAAATAAACCTGGCACCGCGCGCTTACCACTCGGGCGACCATGAGGAAATTGATTGGATATTGCGGCGTCTGCGTGCAGCGCACTCCGGTCCGCTGGTGGCAATCGGTGTTTCGCTCGGCGGCAATGCACTGGTCCGTTGGGCCCAGGAGGCGGGAAATTCTGCGCTCAAGGTGGTCTCAGCTATTGCGGCTATCAGTTCCCCTCTGGACCTGGCGGCCGGGGGCTGGGCCTTGGGGCGCGGCTTCAACCGATGGGTCTATACCCGGATGTTCTTGCAGTCCATGAAACCCAAGGCGCTGCTAAAACTGCAGCAACACCCGGGCCTGTTTGATCCGCTTGCGCTGACCCAAGCCCAGGACCTGTACGCCTTTGACAACGTGTTTACCGCACCGTTGCACGGATTTAAAAGCACCGACGATTACTGGGCGCGCGCATCGGCCAAACCGCATCTGCAAAGGCTTTGCGTCCCCACATTGCTGCTGCATGCGCGCAACGACCCTTTTGTGCCCGCATGGAGCCTGCCCACCGCGCAGGAAACATCCCGACATGTCACACTCTGGCAACCCCTGCAGGGTGGCCATGTAGGCTTCCCTGCAAGCACCGGGACGGCGCGGGAGACCTACCTGCCGCAAGCAGTGGGTGCCTGGCTAAATGGGCATATCGCATAACAAGGAAGCACCGTGGACGACATCGTAAAACAGGCCATGGCCAAGTGGCCCAACGTACCGCATTGCTACGGCTGGTTGGGCCTGGACGCACGCGGCAATTGGTATATGCGGGATGACCGTGCCCAGGCCCTGGGTGCTTTTGCCAGTGGTGTGGCGGGGGCCAAAGGCAGCCTGCTGCAACATGCCAAATTGATCGACTTCATTCAGCGCAACTACGCCGCCGACAACCAAGGTCAATGGTATTTTCAAAATGGGCCCCAACGCGTCTATGTAGAACTGGAAGCGACCCCGTGGATTTGGCGCGTTAGCGACGATTTTCGGGTGAGCGCGCATGACGGCCGTCACGCTGAGTGGCACGCGTGCTGGATGGACGAAAACGGTTGGTTGTACTGCGAAACCAGCATGGGCTTTGGTCTGGTGCACACCCAGGACGTTGCCGCAGCGTCGAACGCCATAGAGCAGGGCTTGTGGCATGTGGCTGAAACCTGCGTGGCCGATTTGCCCGCGCGCTACGGGTTTGTCACCAGCCCACAAAGCTTGGCGGAAAGACAGACTTCAGTGGTGTGACCGCAATCCATAGCTTGGTTGAAACCCGGTGGATGCATGCATTCGGGTTTCCAGAAGCTACGCCAATGAATACGCCTACAATGCAGCCTCTGGATTGCGGCTGTAGCTCAGTGGATAGAGTATTGGCCTCCGAAGCCAAGGGTCGTGGGTTCGATCCCCGCCAGCCGCACCAT
>CAIQEX010000515.1 GCA_903870955.1 uncultured beta proteobacterium | reverse complement strand
GTGCGGCGGAAGAAGTAGGTCTGCACGTCCATTTGCTGGATGTTGAATCTGCCAGCAGCGATCTCTTTGTGCACGTACTGGTGGCTGGGGTTGAAGCGGCGGGTGTGACCGCACATCGCCACCAGCCCGGTTTGCTTCTGCATGGCCACTACCTCTTGCGCGCCCTTGAGGCTGTCGGCCAGGGGGATTTCCACCTGCACATGCTTGCCCGCCTTCAGGCAGGCGATGGTTTGCTCGGCGTGCATTTGTGTCGGCGTACACAGGATGACGGCGTCGAGCCCGGGCAAAGCCAGGCTGTCAGCCAGCTCGGTGGTGACGTGTTTGATGCCGTACTTGTCGGCCACTTCCTGGGTCTTTTCCAGGTCGCGGCTGATCAAGGAGATCACCTCCACGCCTGCAATGTTTTTGATTCCGTCCAGGTGCTTGATACCGAAGGCGCCGGCGCCGGCGAGTGCTACTTTGATGGTCATACGAGTCTCCGCAGAGCCGCCTCAAGGAGGCGTGAGCCCCCTTGGGGGGCAGTGAATGAAATGAACGTGGGGGTCATGTCTTACTTGTTCTCCAGAATGAGATGTCCCACAGCGGTGTTGGAAGCCGGCACGTGGAAGAAACGGTGTTTGAGGTTGACGCCGTCGGCGCGTCCAGCGACATCGCTCATGGCGCCACGGGCGATTAGCCACATCACCAGCTCAATGCCTTCGCTGCCCGCCTCGCGCACATAGTCGATGTGCGGAATGGCGGCGGCGGCCTTGGGGTCGGCAATCAGCTTGTCGAGGAAGGCGTTGTCAAACTCTTTATTGATGAGGCCCGCGCGCGGGCCTTGCAACTGGTGGCTCATGCCGCCCGTGCCCCAGATGTGGATGTTGAGGTCTTCGTCGTAGCTCTCCACGGCCCGGCGAATGGCTTGCCCGAGATTGAAGCAGCGCTGGCCGCTGGGCACCGGATACTGCACCACGTTGACCGCAAACGGAATCACCGGGCAAGGCCATTTGAAATCATCCTTGGGCGGGTTGCCGCACATCAGCGACAGCGGCACGGTCAGGCCATGGTCGACGTCCATCTTGTTGACGATGGTCAGGTCAAAGTCCTGCTGAATCACCGACTGCGCAATGTGCGAGGCCAACTCCGGGTGACCGATCACGGTGGGCACGGGGCGCGCGCCATAGCCTTCGTCGGCCGGTTGGTACTGCGCGGCTGTGCCGATGGCAAAGGTCGGAATCATGTCCAGACTGAAGGCCGTGGCATGGTCGTTGTAGACCAGAAAGATGACGTCGGGCTGGTTGTCCTTCATCCACTTTTTGGAATATTCATAACCGGCGAACACAGGTTGCCAATACGGTTCTTTGTCTTTGCCCGCATCGAGGGCGGCACCAATCGCCGGAACGTGCGAGGTGTAAACGGAAGCGGTTATGCGTGCCATCTTATTTCTGTACCTTTTTGTTGGCCGAGCCTTGCGGCTGGTTTTTGGCTTGTGCGTCACCGTCTTCGCCGATGTAGCGATTGCCTTCGACACTGCGGCCACCGCTGATCATCATGGCGCGGTATTCCTCTTCGGTCATGCCGGTCATGCTGCCCGCCATCTGCTGGAATGAAAGTCCATCGGTCGCGCCGATCTTGGCCAGAAAATAAATGTTGCCGCCTGCTGCCATGCAGCGGTTCAGATCGCGCGTCAGCACACCCTGCTTTTGCTCTTCCGTCATGGGCCACTCGTCCAGGTAGGCACGTTCGTTGGCCTTGAAGCGGGCCCGGTTCTCGGCCTTCATCAAGGACATGCAGAACTGGTTCAGGTGGTAGCCCTTGCGGCTTTGCTCGGCATCAAAAATGATGGTGCCGGGGACATTGAGATACGGTTTGTCTAATGACATGTTTACACCTCTTCGGGCCAGTAAAGGCGCATGGGATTGGTCACCAATAATTTTTGTTGCAACGCGGGCGTGGTGGCAAT
>CAIQEX010000514.1 GCA_903870955.1 uncultured beta proteobacterium | reverse complement strand
TGCTGCAAAACATTTGCGAGGAGTTTCACATTACGGTGGACACCTCGGCAGGCAGTATCAGCCTGAAGTCATACGTCGACGCGTTGAATGTCTTCTTGTTGCAAAGCCACGCTGCTGGTCAGAGCAATGTGCTGATCATTGATGAAGCCCAAAACCTGCTCCCCGAGGTGCTGGAGCAACTCCGTCTTTTGACCAATCTGGAGACGCACGAGCGCAAACTGCTGCAAATCGTGCTGATTGGCCAACCTGAATTGCGCACCATGCTGGAGCGGCCTGAGTTGGAGCAGTTGGCGCAACGGGTTATCGCGCGGTATCACCTGGAATCGCTCGATCTGGCGGACACCACGCGCTACATTCAGCACCGTTTGACCGTGGCGGGCCATACCGGAAGGCTGCCTTTTGATGACAAAGCCTTGCGCCGCATTTTTGCGTTGACCCGCGGTGTGCCACGGCGCATTAACCTGCTGTGCGGCCGCAGTTTGCTGGGCGCTTGGGCCAATGGCCTGCACCTGGTTGATCACCGCATGATCGACAAGGCTGCCGCTGAAGTGTTTGGCCCAAAAGCCGACCACAGAGGGCTGCACATCAGCATCTTTGCGGCAGTGGCAATGGCCGCTTTCGGTGCTTTGGCCTTGTTGTTGGCCGTGATACTGCATTTCTGGCCCAGCGCCGTTGCGACGGACGCGGTTGCCGCCCGTGGCGCGCCAATGGGTCCGGCGCGGGTGGCCAGTGCGGCGTCTGCTGCGGTGTCCAGTGCCGCTTCCAGCCCTGCACCAAGCTTGGCGTTGGCACCGGCACCGGCAACCGCAATGGTACCCGCGGCCGTGGTCAGTTCTGCACCTTCTCCAGGGGTCAGCGCGGCCGGCAGCACGCGAAACGCTGCGGAAGACTTGGACACCGTGTTGTCCCAACTCAGCCCGGACATAGGTCCGGCATGGCGGGAATTGGGGTTGGCCTGGAAGTTCGACTTTGGCAAGGAGAATCCCTGCGCTGCCGCCGTTTTGTGGCGTCTTCAGTGCTTCCGTACCAATGAACAGACACTTTCCTTGGTACGGCAACTCGACCGCCCGGGCATTCTGAAGCTGCAAAGGGGCGAAGAGTCACCCGTGTATGCCGTACTGGTTGGGCTGACGGATCAGGCCGCCGTGCTGGAATCCGGGGGCGTCCGCCACAGCGTGACACTGATATCACTGGCCCGTTTTTGGCGTGGCGAGTTTGCGACCTATTGGCAGCCCCCGCCGGGCTATGTCTCTGACATGCGCTTGGGTTCTTCAAGTGTCGTGTTGGGTGTGCTCTCGAATCAGCTGGCTGTTCTGGAAGGAAAGCAGGCGCGTTTGGGTACCAACGCGACTGCCACCCTTGACGATGGGCTGGTCAGTCGGGTCAAGGCATTTCAAAAAGGTCAGGGTATCAAGGCGGATGGCCATCCTGGCCCGATGACATTCATGCAAATCGAGAAGGCGTTGGGTCTGGGCGGACCCAGCCTTGAGATCGGGTCGAAATAATGTCTTACATCCTTGACGCACTCAAAAAAGCCGAGTCCGAGCGCGAGCGCGGCGCGGTTCCCGGTCTGAATTCGACGCAAGCCAATCAGACGACTTACATCCAATACGGCAGTGATCAAAGGCCCTGGTGGCTGGTGGCACTGGTTTTGGGTTTGTTGCTGGCCCTGGTGGCCGCCGTTTGGCTCTGGCGCCAAGCCGGTGTTGGTCCTGCAAACGTCCCAGCAACGCCGATCGTAGCGCCTGCGGTTCCCATCGCCGCGCCAGCAATACCCATCGCCGCGCCTGCCAGCCCAACGGTGGCGTCCGCCCCGGTGTCCAACCCGGCACCAACCCCAGCGCCGTTGGTATCCAAGGTGGACAAGACAGTCCCTTTGGAGGCCGCTGCCAGCACGGTTGCCCATGTCCAGGCCAAAGTGACTCCGCCTTCGACCAGTCAGCCGCCAGCTGTTGCGAAGGCGCCCGCTGCCTCTGCCGCAGCTCCGGTGCCTGCCGCTGTCGCACCTGCAGCCCCTGTCGAGCCGGCCAGCAAGCCGGCTCCCGTTTCGACCCCCATCCGCTCGGCGTTGGGCGGTGTGCCCATGCTGAGCGAGTTGCCTGAACCCATGCGGCGCCAAATTCCGGCCTTGAATATCAGCGGGGCGGTCTACTCCGACGCGCCACCTGAGTGGACGCTGATCATCAATGACCAGCTCATGGGCAAGGGCAGCCTGGTCGCACCTGATGTGCGGCTGGAGGAAATCACCGGCAGTAGCGCCGTGTTCAATTTCAGGGGCCAGCGCTTTCGCATCGATAGATAAAGGTTGCCGTTTCCACGCCGGGCCGCCCCAAGGGGAAACACGCCCCCACTGGGGGGCAGGGAACTACGCGAAGCGAAGGACCGTGGGGGCACGCTTCCACGCCGGGCCGCCCCAAGGGGAAACACGCCCCCACTGGGGGGCAGGGAACTACGCGCAGCGAGCGACCGTGGGGGCTGTGTTCTCCTAGAATGTCTGTCCCCATTCGAAAGAGCACCACTACATGTCCCAGGGCACCATCCGCATTCGCGGAGCGCGACAGCACAACCTCAAGAACCTTGACCTGGACATCCGCACGGGCGAGTTGACGGTGGTGACGGGCCCCAGTGGTTCGGGCAAATCCAGTTTGGTGTTTGACACCCTGTACGCCGAAGGCCAGCGCCGCTATGTCGAGACCTTCTCCGCCTATGCGCGCCAGTTTCTGGACCGCATGGACAAGCCCGCCGTGGACAAGGTCGAGGGAGTGCCCCCGGCTATCGCGATTGACCAGACCAATCCGGTGCGCTCCAGCCGTTCCACGGTCGGGACGATGACCGAGCTGAACGACCATCTCAAGCTGCTGTTTTCACGCGCCGGCAACCTGTTTGACCGCCAGACCGCGTTGCCCGTGCAGCACGATACGCCGGAGACGATTTATGCCGAGATGCTGCGGCGTGCGCAGTGGGCGAGTAACCCGAGGCTGGTGTTGACGTTTCCGGTGGAGCTTCCTGCGGAAACCTCGGCCGAAGAATTGACCCAATGGCTGAGTGCCAGCGGCTTTACCCGTGTGCACGCTGAGCGGACTGGCACGCGTGAACGTCTGAGTGTGGACGTGGCGCCCAAGGCCACCAAGACCAAGGGCAAGGCGACGAAAGACGATGCACCCGTGGCCGTCAAGTTTCTGGATGTGGTGGCCGACCGCTTTCGCATCGATGGTGTCGAAAAGGCGCGTGCACTGGAGGCGATCGAGACCGCCCTGAAGCGTGGCAGTGGTCGCCTCAACGTCTATGTTCTGGACGAAGCCAACCCGGTGCAGGCAGCAGAGGAAGACCAGGGCGCGCAGCCCGAACCCACCTGGCGTTTCTCCACCGGCCTGCATTGCCCGCAAAGCGATCTGCGTTACACCGATCCGATTGCCTCGATGTTCTCGTTCAACTCGGCCGTGGGCGCGTGCGAGAAGTGCCGTGGCTTTGGCCGTGTAGTGGGTGTGGATTACGGCCTCGTCATCCCCAACGACAAGCTGACCTTGCGCGCCGGTGCCATCAAGCCGATGCAAACCCCGGCCTGGCAAGAGTGCCAGGACGATCTGATGCGCCATGCCGAAGCAGCAGGCATCCCCCGCGACACGGCCTGGTACAAGCTCACGCCCGAGCAACAGCACTGGGTTCTCAAGGGTTCGCCCAACTGGAACGGCAAGTGGAACCAGCACTGGTTTGGTGTGGACCGCTTCTTCGAGTACCTGGAGACCAAGGCCTACAAGATGCACATCCGTGTGCTGTTGTCGAAGTACCGCAGCTACACGCCCTGTGGCACCTGTGGCGGTGCCCGTCTGAAGACCGAGAGTCTGCTGTGGCGCATCGGAAACAAGGCCCAGGCCGACGCCGTGCTACCACCGGAAAAGCGTTTTATGCCGCAAGGTGTGACGTGGACGCGCGCCCAGCTGGAAGCGTTGCCTGGGCTGTGTCTGCACGACATGATGCTGATGCCACTGGACCGGTTGCGACGGTTTTTTGATTCGCTGCAGGGGGAGCTGGATACCTCTGTCTTTTCGCTGGGTTTAGCTCCGGGTGGGGCTCCGGGCGAGGTATCGGGGGGCTCCTCATGGCGCGAGCGCAAATCGTCACCCCCCGATACCCCGTCCGAAGCTTTGCGTTTGGAGGGGACCGCGCCGGAGAAAATTGAAACAC
>CAIQEX010000513.1 GCA_903870955.1 uncultured beta proteobacterium | reverse complement strand
TAGACGAGCGCGTTCGCCACATCCGTGCCACCACGTGGATCGCGCTTCTGGCGGCTGCGGGAGCTGCCTATTTCAACCTGCACACGCAAGGCATGCATGCACTCGGCTATGTCGAGTTGGTGGCCGTGATTTTTCTTCTGTTGCCCGCCACCTGGCTCAGCGACAAGCCCCTGTTCGTTGGCGTTGCCGAGAGCCTGATGCTGCTCTCCACAGTGTGTATTTTGGGTGCGCTGATTGTGTACGGCGGCATCGCCAGCACCGGCGTGCTGTGGGTCTTTACCGCACCTTTCGTGGCGTTCTTTATTACCGGGCAGCGCAAAGGCTGGTGGTTTAGCGGCTGCTTCATTGCGGCCATCGCAATCTACCTGGCGTGGATAGCGCCGCTGCTGCCATTCGCATATTCCTATTCGTCTGTCTATGCCACGCACTTTGTCGTAGCGCTGTGCTTCTACACCTTGACGGCCGCAGCCTTCAACCAGTTGCGTACGCGCTTTGAAGAACACCTGCAGCGCCGCGTGGAACAAAAGACGGCGGATGCCAAGGCACTGCTGTCGGAGCTGCAATATCTGGCGACCCATGACACGGCGACCGGACTGCCCAACCGCGTGCTGCTGATCGACATGCTCAAAAACGAGATGCGCGGGGCCCAGGCCAACGGGCGTGGTCTGCTAATTTGCACGCTGCACCTGGAGCGCTTTTTCGAGTTGTCGAATGTGCTGGGCAACGAAGGCAGCGAAAAGCTCGTCGGTCACATTGCACGGCACCTCGGCCAACTTGCCCACGACAAGGGGGTGCTGGCGCGCACAGAACGCGACGAATTTGTCATTGCCTACCGTCTGCAGGAGGCCTCACTTAACCCACAGGCGCTGGAACGTTTCGTCACCGAACGGCAGTTTTCAATTGAAGAAAACGGCTACACGCTTTACGTCGAATTCACGCTGGGTCTGGCCGTCTATCCGGACCATTCGCAAGACGCCCAACAACTGCTTACCAAGGCTGAACAGGCCATGTTGCAGGCGCGCAAAGACGGCCAGCAATGGAATGTCTACGATGCAGACCAGGAGCAGGTCTTTGTGCGCCACCACCTGCTATTCGGGCAGTTGCGCCAAGCCTTGCAACAGCAGCGGCTTCAAGTGCATTACCAACCGCAGATCGACCTTGTCAGCGGCCGGGTACTGGGTGCTGAAGCCCTGGCCCGCTGGACCGACCCGGTTGCGGGAACGGTGCCGCCGGCTCTCTTCATTCCGGTCGCCGAAGAGTCAGGACTGATTCGCACCCTCACCACCTGGCTGATTGGCGAATGCCTTGACGAATGCGCGCGCTGGCACCGCCAGGGCTTGGATCTGGATATCTCGATCAACCTGTCCGCCCGCAACCTGATGGATCCGGAACTGATGACGGTGTTGCACGGCGGTATGTCGCGCACCGGCATTCAACCCCACCGCGTCAACCTGGAGATTACAGAAAGCTGCTTCATGGCGTCGCCCGAGCGGGCGATGGACGTCATTCAACGTCTGCACAACATCGGCTTCAGGCTGTCCATTGACGACTTTGGTACCGGCTATTCATCGCTCTCCTACATTCGCAGCCTGCCGATTGATGAGTTGAAAATCGACCAGTCCTTTGAGCGCACGGTATTGTTCAATCCGGGAGATCAGGCCATCATTTCCTCGACTATCGAACTGGCACATTGCCTCAACTTTGCGGTGGTCGCCGAGGGCATTGAAGACCAGGAAACCGCCGACTGGCTGAAGGCGCGCGGTTGTGACATCGGGCAGGGCTTCCACTATGCCCGCGCCCTTCCATCAGAAGAATTTATCGCTCTGGCACACCGCATGGGCACAGGAAGAAAGAACACTGCATGAAACTGATTCACTTGAGTGACACCCACATCGGCCATGGCAACAATGTCCAGCGCATGCAAAGCCTGTTGGACGATATTGCAGGCCTGGGCAATCCAGCCGAATACTTAATCGTGCACACCGGAGACCTGAACGACAACAGCAGCGCGGACACCATGCAGCAAAGCCGCGCCCTGCTGGACCCGCTGGCTGAAAAAGGTTGGCGCATTCTGCTGGCCCCAGGCAACCATGATTGCGGTGACGCCCTGCATGTGGACCCGGCGCGCGGAGCGCTGTTCAAAGACACCTTCAGCAGCTATATATTTGGCCGGCAACCCAAGCAGTTTCCGGTGCTGACGCTAACCGACGACTGCGCCTTGATCGGGCTCGACTCCAACGAGGCCGAAATGGGTTTTTGGGAACGCTGGATGGCCGAGGGCAATTTGGGCGACAAACAAATTGCCGCCCTCAACGCCCTGCTCGACCGTCCGGACGTACGCCAGCGCAAGGTGATCGTGTATGTGCACCACCATCCGTTTTTTGATGCTTTTGCGGTGCGTGCGGATGTGGGTGACAAAGGCATTCTTTCGCACCTCTTCAACTGGAATACACGCCGCTTTCGCCGTTTGAAAGACGCCTACAGCCTGATGCAGTGCATCCGGGACCGCGTGGATATTCTGCTCTTCGGCCACCAGCACTTCGGGCTGGATTACAGCGCCGAAGGACAACGCTACGGCATTCCCCTGACCCTGGACGGAAGCTCCAGCACCGCCACGCAAATGGATACCGACCGGATGCGCTATCGGGTGATTGATGTGGCGACGGGAAGGTTTGAGACGCGGTTTGTGGCGCTGCCGTGAATAAAAAAAGGATGCCTTCTTGCGAAGACATCCTTGGCTCAGCACCCAAGATTGAGGGCGTTAAAGCGTAAAGCCCATTAAGGCTTGGCCTTCTTTTCTTTCTCCAGCTTTTCATACAGCGCCGCATTTTCCTCAACCGTCTTAAACGGCTGCTTGGCAATGATCAGGTGCTTGATGTTCGCGTAAGGACCCTCGCCGATCACCTTGTTGGTCACCAACCAGACTTTGCTGGCGTAGGGACGATTGGCAATGATGCGTTTGGCATCCGCTTCACCAATGCCAGGCAATTTCATAAGTTGCTTTTCATTCGCGCTGTTGATGTCGACAGGCTTTATTTTGGCATTGGCCTTTCGACGCTCGGCAATACGCGCCTTGCTTTTCGCCGTACTTTCCATGCCACCGATGACCGCCGGTTCACCCTCCTTATGCGGCACCGCCGTTTGTGCCAGCGCAGTGTGGCACAGGGCCATGACCACCAGTATCAGACCTATAGATTTCACTTTCATTCTTGACCTCATATTTCTAGTTGGCTATCTCCGCCCAAAAAAAACCCGGGTGCTTTCGCCCCCGGGCCGGTTAGTCAGCTAAGACCTGCCGTTCTTATTTTGAGTGCACTGCCTTGATGTTAGCGGCACTGCTCGGACCGTGGCAGCTTGTAAGGCATGTTTCGGTCTGGACCGGGTTAGTTACGGCGTCGCCACCCCGTGCAGCATAAATCCGACCGCCGTTATCCAGCATGTGTTGTTTTGCCGTTGCGTTCATGCTGGTCTTCACCGTAGTTGCATCATCGTGGCATGCGAAGCAAACTGTGGCAGTGGGGGTTTCCAGCAAATTGGTAGCACCCGCCGCTACAGTCACTCCGGTTCCAGCGCTGAAGCTAAATCCGGTTCCGTAGCTGACGTCCTGGCTGACAAAGGGCGAATAGGCAAAGACTGTCAAATCTGCCGCATCGATCTGTGCCTGTGTTGGCGTTGTAAAGGCGCTAAGAATAGTCGTCTTGCTCTTGAATGTTCCAGTCGCTGAGTAACGGAACAAACGATTGTCGGTGCCACCACTCAAACCTGCCGCAGTTTTGGATGCCGCGCTGCTGAAGTCATAACTACCTGGGATATGGCAAGCTTCACAGTTCTTCAGTACACCCGGATAACCGATCGTCCAGAAGCCGTCCGTGGTCGATGCGGCATGCCAAGTGAACTTATTCGTACGTTTCAGGCCACCATGGATACCGTGGATGAAGTTGGTCGAATCAGCAGACCAGCCGGAACTCGTACGGTTGGGGTTATGGCACCAGGAGCATGTACGACCATCGTTGCGCTGTCCCGCATGGAACTGAGACGCATTGAAAGCACCCAGTTCCTGGTGGCAGTTGTTGCAGCGAACATCGTCCACGATTTGTCGACGACCCGTGTAGGCACCACCGGTACCACCCGCTGCGACACCCGCACTGGCAACCACTTGCACGTCAGGTGCCACCACGATCAGACCGCCGGTCTTGTTGGGCATACCTGCCGTCAAGGTAACCGAGCCGCCCGTGCCATCAGCCGTAGCTGCCTTAACGGGATAGTCTGTGAGGTTAGTCTGCGTCAATGGCATCGTGGTTGCAGGCGAATAGGTGTAGCCCAAGCCGCCTGTCAGCATCGCTGCACCATCTGGAACTGTGACCC
>CAIQEX010000512.1 GCA_903870955.1 uncultured beta proteobacterium | reverse complement strand
GCCCGCGCACGCTGCTGGATGAAAAGTACCGTGTCGACACGATTTCCCCACCGACCCTGAGCCTGACCTATCTGCCGCTCATGCAGGTGCAAACCCTCAATATTGGAAGCCTAGAGTGAACACCGATCAATTTGCTTCGCCGTCTGCGCCGCTGCGACGTTTGCTGGGGCTGGCGCTCCAGATAGGCCTGTGTTTTGCGCTGTGTGCCTGCGCCGGGAAGGAAGCCTTTCAGGAGGGCAAACGCCTGCTGGCACAGGACAAGGTCGAAGAGGGACTGGCCTCCTTGAAACGCGCCATGGGCGAAGACCCGGGTTCGACCGAATACAAGACTGCCTTCTCCATGGGGCGCGAGCGTGCCACGGCGGCGTGGCTGAAGCAGGCCGACACCGCGTTGCAGAACGACCGCGCCGCCGAGGCCAGCGCCTTGTACCAGCGCGTCCTTGAAGTGCAGCCCGGCAATTCCATGGCACGTCAGGGCATGCGCGCAGTGGAGCGGCAAAACCGACTGAACAGCATGCTGGCGGATGCCAAAAAGTCGTTGCAAGCGGGCGACAAAGACCAGGCCAAGGTGACGCTGGACTCGCTGCTGCGTGCGGACCCCAACCATGTGGAAGCACTTTCCCTCTTGAAGGAAGCCACGCGGAAACCACCGCCTACACCGCTGGAGAGCGCACTGGCCGATGCCTACCGCAAACCGATTTCGATGGACTTCAAAGAGGCCACGTTGCGCCAGGTCTTTGATGTGCTGGCACTCAGCTCGGGGCTCAACTTTGTCTTTGACAAGGATGTCAAGACGGACCAGAAAACCTCCATCATCCTGCGCGACAGCACGGTGGAATCGGCGCTCTATTTTCTGTTGCTGACGAACCAGTTGGAGCAGCAGGTGATGAATGACAACACGCTGCTGATTTATCCCAATGTTGCGGCCAAGGTCAAGGACTACCAGGAACTTAGCGTGCGCACCTTTCAGATGACCTACGCCGATGTCAAATCGGTGGCAGCAGCGCTTAAGACCCTGCTCAAGGGGCGCGATATTGTGGCCGACGAAAAGCTCAATATGCTGGTTGCCCGGGATACCCCGAGTGCTTTGCGCATGATCGAAAAAATGGTCGCCTTGCATGACGTGCCCGAGCCCGAGGTGATGCTCGAAGTGGAGGTGCTGGAAGTCACCCGCAGCAAGCTGCGCGACCTTGGCGTGACCTGGCCTGACAGCCTTTCCCTGGCACCGCTGGCCACGGACAAGGCGATCGGGCTGACGCTGGACGACCTGCGCAATCTGGATGGCAGCCGCGTCGGTGCAACCCTCGGTGCGCTGGCGATCAATCTGAAGAATACCGAGACCGATGTGAATGTGCTGGCCAATCCCCGCATCCGGGTGGTCAACCGCGAAAAGGCCAAGGTACTTATTGGCGACCGCATTCCACTCATCACCGTGACCACGTCACCGACCGGGGGCTATGCCGAGGCGATCAATTACACCGATGTGGGACTCAAGCTGGAAGTCGAGCCGGTGATCTACCGAAGCAACGATGTGGTGATCAAGGTGGGGCTTGAAGTCAGCAATATTTCGGGCACCACGACGTCCAAACTGGGCGGCGTGTCCTACACCTTTGGCACGCGTACGGCGAATACCGTTTTGCGCTTGCACGATGGTGAAAATCAGGTGTTGGCCGGTTTGATCAATGACGAGGACCGTCGTACCGCCAACAAAATTCCAGGCCTGGGTGACATGCCCATGGTCGGTCGCCTGTTTGGCAGTTCGCTGGACGACGGAAAGAAGACAGAAATCGTGCTCTCCATCACACCCCGTCTGGTGCGCAATGTGTACCGTCCGGAAGGCGAACCTGTGGAGTTCAGCAGTGGCACGGAAAGCAGCACGCGTGAGCGACCGGCCTCGATATCGCTGCCGCGTCAGCCCCGCCCGTCGCAGTCCGCGTTGGCGCCGGCACCTAAACCGGCACCTACACCGGTGCCGACCGCGCCGGTTAGCGAAAAAGTGCCCGCGGCAAGCGCCGCACCGGCAACGCCTGCGCCAGGTGTCAAGCAGGTTCCGGCTCCGGTGCGAGCGCCCGAGCGCTTTGCTGCCCGCCTGAGTCCGGCCATCACCGTGCAACTGGTCGATGAGGGCCGCAATGCGCCTTGAACGGCAGGCAGGGTTCACTCTGCTTGAGTTGGTCGTCACGCTGGCCATCGTGGCCGTGCTGGGAGTCATGACGGTACCGGTCATGGAGGTGACCCGTCAACGCGTCAAAGAGCAGGCCTTGACGCGCGCGTTGCGGGAAATTCGTGGCGCGCTGGATGCCTACAAACGCGCCGCCGATGACGGCCTGATTGAAGCGGAAACGGAAGCTTCGGGCTACCCCGCAAACCTGAACGTGTTGGTGGAAGGCGTACCCCGTGCAGACGGCAAAAAGAAGTCCAAAAACACCAGGCTGTATTTTCTGCGGCGTCTGCCGCGCGACCCGATGGATGAAAGCGGCCTGCCCAATGCTGCCGATACCTGGGGCAAGCGCAGTTTTGCCAGTGAGCCAAACGACCCGCGCGAGGGAGATGACGTTTTTGATGTGTATTCCCGTTCACAGAAGCTGGGTCTGAATGGCTTGGCCTACAACAGGTGGTAGCGTCATGAAGAAGCATTGCAAACATGGCACGGGTTTTACGCTGATCGAATTGCTGGTGGTGCTGGCGATTGTTTCCATGCTGCTGACGCTGGCAGTGCCGCGCTATTTTCAAAGTGTCGAGACCGCCAAACAAACCGTGCTGGTGGAAAACCTGCGGCAGACGCGCGAAGTGCTGGACAAGTTTTATGCGGACACCGGCGCCTATCCGGAAACGCTGGATGAGTTGGTGGAGAAAAACTATCTCAAGGCCTTGCCGTTCGACCCCGTGATCCAGGGCACTCAGCAATGGATTCTGGTACGACCCAAAGAAGGGATTCGGGGACGCGTGGCCGATCTGCACAGCAGTGCGCCCGGAACCGACCGCTTGGGTCATCGCTTCGCAGACCTGTAATGCAACCCGTCTTACGCACTGTGCAGGCCCAACGGCAAGCCGGCTTTACCTATGTCGGGCTGTTGATATTGGTGGCAGTGCTCAGCCTGATGAGCAGTTCCGCATTGCGGTTGGGGATGACCATGCAACGCCACCAGGACGAACAGGAGCTACTCGAACGCGGCCAAACACTGGTGCAGGCATTGGCAAGTTACATGCGGGCCACGCCAGCGGGACAATATCGCTACCCCAAAAATATGGAAGACTTGTTGCGTGATCCACGTTACCCAAAGAACGTCGTGCGCCATTTGCGCACCATTGCAGTGGACCCGATGACGGGCAAGGCGGAATGGGGTCTGCTGCTGACCGCCGACAAAAAAGGTATCGCCGGGTTTTACAGCCTTTCCGAAGCAAAGCCCTGGCGCAAATCTTTCACGCCGCCTTTTGGCGAATTCGAAGACAAACCACGTTACAAGGACTGGGTATTCACCATCGATCTACTCGATGAATAGATCAGTTGCCCAGATATAAGTCGCTGTCTTATTGGCTCGGATTTTGCTGAATTGCCTTCAGCTTTTCCAGATTGCGTTGGCCCCATTCGTTGCCCTGCTTGGCAGACATTTCATACCATTTCATCGCCAGCACCAGGTCCTTGGGAACACCTTTCCCTGACTCGTACAGGGTGCCCAAATTATTCTGCGCGTTTGACAAACCACGTTCTGCAGCTTTTTGATACAGCACTGCTGCTTCCGTCAAGTTTTCAACCACCTCTTCACTATTTGTCAGCAGCAGGGCCAGGTTGTATTGCGCCTCGGGCAACCCTTGCGCTGCCGCTTTGCGATACCAGAGCAGTTCCTGCGCTGAGTCCTTGGGCACACCCAAACCCGCACCATACATAACGGCCAGGTTGTATTGGGCGTCGGCAAAACCGGAGTCGGCCGCCTTGCGATACCACAGCACCGCGTTCAGATCGCTCTTTTCTACGCCACGTCCAATCTGGTAGCGGTAGCCCAGGGTATTTTGCGCATTCGGGTGACCTTGCTCAGCCGCTTTGCGATACCAGACTACGGCAGCAGCATCGTCTTGCGCTACACCGCGACCACTGGCATACCACTGACCCAAAACATGCTGCGCCGGTGCGTCTCCGGCCGCTGCGGCCTTGCTATACCAGGCAAACGCCTGCACATCATCGCGTGGTGCACCGCGCCCGGCGGCGAGTCGATCGGCTAACTGGTACTGTGAATCCACGTAGCCCAGTACTGCGGCTTTCTGCAACCAGCTAATGGCCAGCACGTTGTCTGTGGGAACTCCCTCGCCCCGGGAATACATGGCGGCAACCTGATTTTGCGCGCGGGCATATCCCTGAGAGGCGGCCTTCTGAAACCACTCAAAAGCCTGGGCCAGATCGCGCGGCACGCCACGACCCTTGTAATACATCATGCCCAGATTGAACTGGCTGGTGGCGTGTCCTTCTGCGGCGAGCGGCTGCCAGTTTTGCAAGGCGACCATGTAGTCTCCTTTGTCGGCAGCATTCAGACCTTCCTCAAATCCAGCAGATGCAAACAGTGGCCACAGACAACAAGTCAGGGTCAGCAGTAACGGACGATTTTTCAACAATGTCTCCAGGCAAAAACACCAACGCAGAGGCCTGCATTGGGCGCAGAGAATTTAGCAATAGATAGTTACAGCCGCGTGACATATTGGCGAACAAGTGGACTACGCAAGGTCAATATATTTGTCAAAAATAAATCATATTTGAAAAATAGAATCACCGTTCTATTGCCGGCACTCGCGTGCTGGTTGCCGTGTCTACGGTGCCAAATATTGCGTTGGATCACGACATTGCTGGCGGATATAGATGTTCCATTTGCTATCCCCCATGGGTGTCATTCTTCACTTGAGGTTTTTTGTATGAGTACCGTCAATTCCAATTCTTCCGCTCCCGATCAGACGGTAGTCGCAAAGGATCGCCTGCAAGCTGAACGCATCAACACCGACTGGGCGCGTGATGGCGCAACACTGCAACCCGGGTCCAGTGATTGGGCGCGCGATGGTGGCACGGTGACTCCAAACGGGCTGGTGAATACGCCTGCTGCAACCAGCAAAGTGCGGTTTGCCAAGCGCGTCGTTGAAGAGCAAGAGCAAGTGGCACTTCCAGTCGCTGAGGCAGAGCCCACACCGACCGTTGCACGCGGACCTGGCATCCAGTTGGCCCAGTTGGGAACGGCCTCGTCGGGTTTTGGTTTTGCAGATGAAAAGCTTGCATTAACGACCGGTGCAGAACTTGGTGAAGATCGCTCCAGCGCAGGTTGGGGGCGCGAGGCGCCGACCCATGAATTCGCCTTGCCTACATTCAACGGTATGTATGGTTTGGCCGCAGGTGGCCTGGCGCTCGCGACCGGTGGTGTGGGTGGCAGTACTGCGGCATCGTCGGGTGTCGCGGGTCTGCCCGCTGCGCTGTCAAGTGCCGTCAAGGTCGTGGTCTATGACGGGCTGATCAAGGGCGCCAGCATCTATGTGGATCGCAACCAGGATGGCAACACAGATACGTCGGAACAGGTCGGCGACACCGATAAAGACGGCGTGCTG
>CAIQEX010000511.1 GCA_903870955.1 uncultured beta proteobacterium | reverse complement strand
GTTGACCAGCCTCAAGGTAGGGTGCCAGCAGGTTGAGGACGTGGTGGGCGCCCCGCAACAAGGCGGCCTGTGCGCTCTCGGGTTCCAGCGCCCGGCGGGGATCGCGCACGTATTCGAAACTGAGCCAGTACGTCAGCACCACCACCATGCTGGTGGCGGTGGGCTCGATTTCTCGGGAATCCATGCGCAGGGCGCCGCTGCGGTTCATGCTGTCAAGCATGGCCTTGACCGAACGGCTCTTGTTCTTGAGCACGGATTGAAAATGGGTCTCCAAGCGACGGTTTTTGCTCAGCAGGTCGTTGAGGTCGCGGTACAAAAAACGGTACTGCCAGATCAGTTCAAACAGGGTGTGCATGAAAAACCAGGCATCTTCCACGTCGCGCACGTTGTCACTGGCATTGAGCAACACATTCAGTGCACTTTCATACTTGTTGAACAGCGTGTTGATCAGTTCGTCTTTTGCTGGATAGTGGTAATACAGATTGCCTGGGCTAATGCCCATTTCAGCCGATATCAGTGTGGTCGACACATTGGGCTCTCCAAAGCGGTTGAAGAGTTCCAGTGTCACTTCCAGAATGCGTTCGGCGGTGCGGCGTGGGGCTTTTTTGGCCATAGGTAAGGGTTAGGCGGTGTGGCCGTGCGATGGGGCAGAGGCCGAGGTGATGACCGCCAGATCATCCAGGCTTTTGCGCAGACTTGCAATGGAACTCCCGATTCGGGAAGCGGCTCCTGCGGGCTGGTGAAGGTGGCGTTTGGCGTCGTCTAGCGCGGCGTGATGAAGTCGAATGCCATGCCGCTGCAATTTGGCAGACAACCCGGTCTTATCAGACCGCAGCCATTCGCGGGTTTGCTGGTAGGCGTGTTCCGCCAGGTGGCGGCGCTGGCTATAGCTGAAGGTATTGGCCAGGTAGAGTTCGGGGTCGCGGTGGTCTGGTTCGATCAGTACGATGTCGGTAGCCGGGTACTGGTTGGCGTAATGTTTCATGCCCAGTTCCATGCGCGAGTGAATCAGCGAGCGAAATGTCTGGCTTAAAACTGAAGTGAGACCGCCATCCACAATGCGTGGGATTTTGCGTTTCCCGGAAGGGGTCACGCCTTGCATGACTTCCCCATTCAGTGGTGCTGTGGCATCAAATGGAACCAGGGGATTCAAACAGATGAGCAGGTCTGCTCCATCGTCCAGGGCCACGGAGGCGTGCAGGGTTTTCTTCAGTGCGCCGTCCACATAGTATTGACCTTCAATCTCGACCGGCGGGAACAGACCGGGTAAGGCAGAACTGGCTTGCACGGCTTTGGAGATCGGAATGTGGTCCCAGCCGGGTTGGCCAAACGGCGTGGACTCCGAACTGTCGAGTTGGGTGGCAACCAGCGTCAGCCTGGTTTTAAGTTGGCGGAAGTCATTGCTACGGCCTGCAGTGCCGAATAGGCGGGCCAATTGGATGTCGACCTGACTGTTGGAAAACACACCCGTGGGTAGCGCCGGTGCCAGGCTTTCCAAGGCCGCGGTGAGTGACTTTCGCTTGAAGGCCATTTGCCATGCAGCCGAGGCCATTAAACCTGGCAGCAAGCGTGCCCTGCGGCTGTACTCGCTGTAGGCGGGAGCCATCAGCCAGGATGGATCAAAATTTTCAGTGGTGCCGGGGTCGTTTGCAATAAAGGCTGAATACAGCGCGCGAGGACGCATGCCATTTGCCAGCGATGCCGCGATAAATGCGCCCGCCGATACACCCACGTAATGCTGCAGCTTGGTGAAGTCCAGACCCAGCAGCGACTCTTCCAGCGCGCATAGGGCACCCACTTCATAAATGGCACCCAAGGGACCGCCGCCTGCCAGAGCAAGCGCGATGCGGGGCGGTTGTTTGAGGGTGATTTTCATGGGCGAGTAGGCAAAGTGTAGAGGGCTTGCGCCAATTGGCTTGCTGCTTTGCAGCATGAAAAAAGGCGCCTAAGCGCCTTGTTTTGTCGATGTGGCCTGCGGCAGTGTCATTGCTTTGGGGCGGTAGACGATGCCTTTGGCTTTGCGGCAGTCTTTTTCGCTACCTTCGCAGCAGGCTTCTTTGTGGCTTTGGCGGGTTCCGCGTCTGCAGGTGCCGCTTTTGCAACCACTTTTGCTGCCACTTTTTGCGCAGGTGCTTTGCCCGACAGCTTTTGCACGGCGAGACTGAGTTCGTCAATGCGGGCAATCAAGGCGTTGACATCTTTGGCCGAGGGTACGCCTAGCTTGTTCAGGGCTTTGGCAACGCGGTCCTCAAAAATAGTTTCCAGCTTGTCCCACTGACCGGTGGCTTTGCTGGTGATGTCATTGGCCATGGTGGACATCTTGGTGGTGGCTTCGGCAATCCGTTCTTCGGCCACCGATTGCGTCTTGCGCTGGATGTTCACGCCTTCCTTGACCAAGGCCTCAAAGGCTTTGCTGCCTTCGGCTTGTGCACGGGTGAAGGCGCCTAATCCGGCCTGCCAAATCTGTTGAGCAGAATCTTTCACTGAACTGGAAAGCGGTGCGTCGGCTTCCGGTTGCGCGGGTTTTTTCGAAATTTTGGTGACCATGGGATAACTCCTGAGTAATTTGCCATGACTCTACGCTTTCCAGGTCCGCCGTAATAGGGAGTGCTTCCTAGAAGCGATAGGAATTTGCGCATCGACATGGGGGTTTATGCTGAACCAACAGAACGGGGAGACAGTCAGAATGGGTGTGATTCATCAGGAGTACCTATGCAGTATTTTGTTACCGGCGCCACGGGCTTTATTGGCAAGAGGCTCGTCAAGAAATTGTTGGAACGTAAAGGTTCAGTCGTTCACTTCCTGATTCGAAAAGAGAGTTCAGGAAAGGTCGACGCACTGCGGGAGTTTTGGGGTCTGACGGACGCAAAGAGTGCGGCGCGTGCAGTGCCAGTGTGGGGCGATTTGACCGGCAAAAAGCTGGGTCTGACGGCTGATGCGGTCAAGAACCTCAAGGGTCAAGTGGACCATTTTTTCCATCTGGCTGCGGTCTATGACCTGGGTGCCGATGAGGAAAGCCAGATCGCCGTCAACATCGACGGCACCCGTAATACGGTAGAACTGGCCAAAGCGCTTGACGCTGGGCACTTTCACCATGTATCGAGCATTGCGGCGGCCGGCCTGTATGAAGGCGTTTTTCGCGAGGATATGTTTGAGGAGGCGGAGAACTACGAGCATCCGTATTTCATGACCAAGCACGAGAGCGAAAAGATCGTGCGTACCGAGTGCAAGATTCCGTGGTCGGTGTACCGTCCGGCCATGGTGGTGGGAGACAGCCAGACCGGCGAGATGGACAAGATCGATGGGCCCTATTACTTCTTCAAACTGATTCAGCGCATGCGCCAGATTCTGCCGCCCTGGATGCCCACCATCGGGTTGGAAGGCGGTCGTATCAACATCGTGCCTGTAGATTTTGTCGTCGATGCATTGGACGCTATCAGCCACAAGCCCGGGATTGCCAAAAAGTGCTATCACCTGGTGGACCCAGAGGGTTATCGCGTGGGCGATGTGCTGGATATCTTCAGCAAAGCGGCGCACGCGCCCAAGATGAATGTGTTTGTCAACGCCGCGTTGCTCGGTTTTATTCCGCGCAGCATCACCAAGGGTTTGATGGCGCTCGCCCCGGTGCGCCGCATTCGAAACGCCGTCATGAAGGACCTGGGTCTGCCCGAAGACATGCTGACCTTTGTGAATTACCCCACGCGTTTTGACTGCCGCGACATGCAGGCCATGCTTAAAGGTTCGGGCATTGCGTGCCCCAAGTTGCCGGACTACGCCTGGCGCCTGTGGGATTACTGGGAGCGGCATCTGGACCCGGCACTGCATATCGACCGCAGTTTGCGGGGTACTGTTGGTGGCCGTGTGGTGCTGATTACCGGTGGCTCTTCGGGCATTGGATTGGCGGCAGCCCATAAGTTTGCTGAGGCCGGAGCGATTACCCTTATTTGTGGTCGGGATCAAGACAAACTGGACGAAGCTTGCAAGGAAGCCAAAGACCGGGGTTACAACTTTGTCGCTTATGCGGTGGATATTGCCGATATGGCGGACTGCGACCGTTTCACGCAATTGGTACGTGCCAACCACGGCGGTGTAGATTTTTTAATCAACAATGCTGGTCGTTCCATCCGCCGCGCCATCGAATCCAGTTACGACCGATTCCATGACTACGAGCGCACCATGCAGCTCAACTATTTTGGTAGTTTGCGGGTCACCATGGGCCTGTTACCCGACATGGTGGCTAAAAAGAAAGGTCATGTCGTCAATATCAGTTCCATTGGCGTGCTGACCAATGCACCCCGCTTCAGTGCCTATGTGGCAAGCAAGGCAGCGCTGGACGCTTGGACCCGTTGTGCGTCCAGTGAGTTCGCCGATCAAGGCATCTCGTTCACGACGATCAACATGCCACTGGTGCGCACCCCCATGATTGCGCCCACCAACATCTACAAGAACGTGCCGACTCTGTCGCCCGAGGAAGCCGCCGACATGGTGGCCCAGGCCTGCATCTTCAAGCCGGTGCGGGTTGCCACCCGCTTGGGCATCACCGGACAGGTGCTGCACGCCCTGGTGCCGCGCGTGGCGCAGATCGCCATGAACACTACGTTTCGTATGTTCCCCGACTCGTCCGCTGCCAAGGGCGCCAAGCCTGGGGACAAACCGGAGAAGCAGAAGTTGTCGCCGGAGGCGGTGGCGATGCAGGAGATGATGCGGGGGATTCATTTCTAAGCGCATTTGCCGTAGTTGCTTGTTCGGTGCGCTACGGCACCCAGTTGGCTTTGGCGTGGATAATCGGGGATTGGATACAAAACTGCCCGCATGCCTCAAACCCCCACGATTTATGTAGCTGGCCACCGCGGTATGGTGGGCTCGGCGATTGTTCGCAAGCTACTGGACGCCCAAGTTTCGGCCTCGTCCTTGATTACCCGCACCCACGCTGAACTGGACCTTTGCAATCAAGCCCAGGTGAATGCATTTTTTGCTGCAGAAAAGCCGGATCAGGTTTACTTGGCTGCGGCTAAGGTGGGCGGCATTCATGCCAACAATACCTTTCCGGCCGATTTCATTTACCAGAATTTGATGATGCAGGCTAATGTTGTGGAAGCCGCGTTTCGCAATGGGGTAAAGAAGCTGCTGATACTGGGCAGCAGTTGCATCTATCCGCGCCTGGCAGCGCAACCTATGGCGGAAAATGCACTGCTTACGGGTACTCTGGAGCCTACCAACGAACCGTACGCGATCGCCAAGATTGCCGGGATCAAACTTTGCGAGAGCTACAACCGACAATATGGCGCCAGCCATGGCATTGACTACCGCAGTGTCATGCCCACCAACCTGTATGGCCCGGGGGATAACTACCACCCGGAAAACAGCCACGTCATACCGGCGCTGATCCGCCGGTTTCATGAAGCCAAGTTGGCAGCGGCACCTAAAGTTACGATTTGGGGTACGGGCACCCCAAAGCGAGAATTCCTGTATGTGGACGACATGGCCGCAGCCAGCGTACATGTCATGAACTTGGATAAGACCGTTTACGACCAACACACCAGCCCTATGCAAAGCCACATCAATGTGGGTTACGGCCAGGATGTGAGCATTGCCGAAGTGGCCCAATTGATCGGCCAGGTTATTGGTTATCAGGGCAGCATCGACTTTGACAGCAGCAAACCCGACGGATCACCGAGAAAGCTGATGGACAGCAGTCGGATTAACAGCCTGGGCTGGCAAGCCAGCGTTGATTTACACCACGGGTTGAAG
>CAIQEX010000510.1 GCA_903870955.1 uncultured beta proteobacterium | reverse complement strand
TTTTTGACGCACGCTGCACTGGAAGCCGGTGACAACATGGCGCAGGCCGGGCAGGACGCGATCCAACTGATGACGGTGCATTCGGCCAAGGGTTTGGAGTTTGACTGTGTGTTTATCACCGGCGTGGAAGAGGGACTGTTCCCACACGAGAACTCCATGAGCGACCGCGATGGACTGGAGGAAGAACGTCGCCTGATGTATGTGGCCATTACCCGCGCCCGCCAACGCCTGTACATGAGCCATTCACAGACGCGCATGCTGCACGGCCAGACCCGCTTCAACCTCAAAAGCCGCTTCTTTGACGAACTTCCGGAAGACGCTTTGAAGTGGCTGACCCCCAAGCACGCGGCACCTATGGCGGGCGGCTTTGCGGGTGCGGGCCGTGGCTGGCAGAGCGGCGGCTTTGGCAACCAGGGCTTTGAATCGGTGCGCTATCCGGCAGGCGGCACGCCCAGGGCCGAGAAGGAAGTGGTGCGCAAGGACGATTCAGTGAACGGGCTGAAGGTCAAGCAAAAGGTGTTTCACGCCAAGTTTGGTGAAGGCACGGTGCTGACGCTGGAAGGCACAGGTGATGATGCCCGTGCCCAAATCAACTTCCCGCGCCACGGCACCAAGTGGCTGGCATTGAGTGTGGCGAAAATAACGCCGGTACCCTAATAAGCCGACTTGCCCAACATGGCTGCCGGGTGCATTTGCCCGGCCTTTTCTTCCATGTAGCCCATGCCGTCTTTGACGCCTTTGTGCCCCGCAATTTGCCAAGCGGTTTGTTGGCCCGTCAGGCGTGCCAGGAACTCGAGCTCTTCATCGGTGTGGTTGATAGCCTTTGCGGGCGTTAGCATGCGGCCGTTCTTAGGCGCGACTTCACCCCAAAATGACTGGTGGTAGCTGGCGCGGCTAAGGACCTGGTCGCCTCCGGCCTGGACTTCTACTTCACCATAGCAATTGCACAGGTAGCTACGGCCCTCCTGCGAGGCGAATATCTCGGTATAGACACCTGTGCCACGGATGCCTGCGGTCATCGTAGGGGTGACGATCAGACGCTTGTTGCCTTTGCCCCAAACGCTGACCACGGCGCCGGTAATCAGGCGCAGCAGACTTACTGCCAACAGCGATGACCCCCGGTCCACCGTCATCATGCTGTTTTGCCTGACGTGAAAGGCGGACGTCCCCAGCACAAATATCACCGTCGAGCCGGGGCCGGTCGCGATACTGTCACCGGTCTGTATGGTCTGTTGCGCATTCAGACGCACGCCGTTCAGCATGGCATCGCCGACGATTTCCACGATATTGCTGCGCGATTGTGCCTGTGCTGTCGCAGCACCGCCCAGGGCCGCCCACGCCGCGGCCGCTTGCAAAAAGTTGCGGCGTTGAAACCACAAAAGTTCTTTGTCCGTGCGGCCCATTGTTTCGTGTTGCGTCATGGTGTTTATTCCAAAGTTTCGTTGAAACAGTCTTTGAAACTGAAGTAAATCGACGTGAAAAACATGGCCGCCATCAGCATGGCCATTGGAAACATGATGCCCGTCACCGCCTCGGGGCTGCCGATCAATGCTGCGACGACCGCTACCAGCATGCCCATGGCAATGAACGCGCCCAGCCAAACCAGGCTGTAAATTGTGAAGGCCCAAAAATTGCGCAAGCAGGCCACCAGACTGAAGAACAGGCTTTTTACCGGTGCGATGCCATGCCAATGCACCAACGCCGGTGCGTGCCAGAAAAGCAAGGACAGGGGCATATACAGACCCATGGCGAGCAACACGGCCATTTCAAAATCCGGCTCCATCACAGTCTCAGGGGTCATGGCACCCCCCATCAGATACAGATGCGCAAACTTGCCGCCATCCACTGTGGCCGATATGCCCAGCACCAGCAGAAAACCGGCGGCATAGATGAAGCCCAGAATCAGCATGGAAGTGGCTTGTTGACGTCCAACGCGAAAAGCACTGAGCAGGACCGCTGGCATGGGGAACTTGCCTTTGTTCGCTTCTTCGGTAGCAACCATAAACCCCAAAGTCGCGCCGGGTAACAAGGCCAGCGCCAGCACATTGCCCAGCACCGGGATCAGTGTCAACACCGACATCAAGGCCATGAAAATGAAAAACAAGCCGCACAGTGCCAGCGGTTGTTTGAAGAAGGTGCGCACTCCCAGCTTGAACCATTGCACACCTTGTCGCGCTGGAACGATGTTGAGTTTCATGCGGAAAGGGACTCGGTTTGGAAAAGTTGGGAAGGCATCAAGGGCGCGGCGATGCGCTCGCGCAGCACGCGCTCAAAGTGTGTGGGGTCGTGCGGTTTGAGCATGGCTGCCTCACGTGGCAGGTGCAAGTCCCACAGGCGCGAGAGCCAGAAACGCAAGGCCCCGGCACGCGCCAGCGCGGGGAGCAGTTCCCGCTCTTGGGAGGTGAGCGGGCGCACCGCCTCATAGGCTTGCAGCAGGGCGCGACCGCGTTCGGTATCGGCGCGGCCAGTGGGCAGGTCCACACACCAATCGTTCATGCACACGGCAATGTCAAACAACCAGGCGTCCACTCCGGCAAAGTAGAAGTCAAACATGCCGGTCAGTTGCGGGCTTTGCCCCTCGGGCAGGTTTTGCGCAAACATCGTGTTGTCGCGGAACAGGTCGGCATGAATGGGGCCACGCGGCAACGCGCCGTAGGCAGACAGTGTGGCGACATGGTTTTGGTAGGCCAGTTCACTCTTGATTAAAAGGGCCTGGGCTTCGTCCAGAAAGGGCAGCACCACCGGCACGGTTTCATTCCACCAGGTCAGGCCGCGCAGGTTGGGTTGCTTCATTGCAAAGTCGCGACCGGCCAGATGCATGTGCGCCAGCACATCACCCAATGCCGCGCAATGTTCAGCTTTGGGGTTCAACTCGCTTTTGCCATTCAGCCGATTGACCACGGCCGCAGGTTTGCCGTTGAGTTCGTGCAACACATCGCCATCGCGGTTGGCAGCGGGGTCCGGCACGGGAATGCCATGCACTGCCAGATGTTTCATCATGCGAAGATAAAACGGCAATTGCTGCGCAGTCAGCCGTTCAAACAGGGTCAGCACATAGGGCGCCTGGTCCGTGGTGACGAAATAATTGGTGTTTTCAATGCCGCCGGAGCAGCCCTCCATGTGCTGGAGAGTGCCTAAGCCGAGGGATTGCAAAAAAGTGCTGGCCTCATCGAAGGAGACCTCTGTGTATACCGCCATGCCTGAATTGTAGGGCCCGTCCCCGACCCTCGCAGGCGGGAACCGCGGCACAGGCAAAATGCTGCCATGAGCGAATCCAAGAAAACCCTTCTGCTGGTCGACGGTTCCAGCTATTTATACCGTGCATTCTTTGCTGGAGGCGGTGACATGCAGATCACCTTGCCCGATGGCAGGGTGCAAAAGACCGGCGCCATCCGCATCATGATCAACATGATGCAGTCGCTGCGCAAGGAGTTTCCAACCGACTATGTGGCCTGTGTGTTTGACGCCAAAGGCCCTACATTTCGGGATGCTATTTACCCGCAGTACAAGGCCCAGCGCGACCCGATGCCGGAGGACCTGCGCAGCCAGATAGAACCGATCCACGAAGTGGTGCGCTTGCTCGGATGGAGCGTGCTGGACGTGCCGGGTGTAGAGGCCGACGACGTTATCGGCACACTCAGTGTGACAGCCGCCAGGCAAGGCATCGAGGTCATCGTGAGCAGCGGCGACAAGGATTTGGCACAGCTGGTGGACGAGCACATCACGATCATCGACACCATGAATGGCAAGCGCCGCGATCTGGCTGGTGTTGAGGCCGAGTTTGGCGTGCCGGCACGGCTGATGCTGGACTACCAGACCCTGGTGGGTGACGTCGTGGACAACGTACCCGGCGTGCAAAAAGTGGGCCCCAAGACTGCCGTGAAATGGCTGCAGGAATATGGCTCACTGCAAGGCGTGGTGGACAACGCCGCGAATATCAAGGGCGTGGTGGGTGAGAACCTGCGCAAAGCCTTGGACTGGTTGCCGACCGGGCGCTCCCTGTTGACCATTAAGACCGACTGTGAACTGCAGGATCGCATTCCATCGTTGCCCGCGCTCGACAGCCTGCGCGTGGGGCCGCAAGATACGCCGGCCTTGCTGGCCTACTGTGAGCGATTCGGCTTCAAAGGCTTGGCTAAATCGCTGGCGGCTGGAGCACCCAACCCGACACCGACATCCAATGCCGCTGACGCGGGCGGCAAGACGGTTTCGGCCAAAGCCACCAACGCCAATCCGGGGCTGTTCGATGAGCCGCAGGAAGCCGATGGGCCGCAAATCCCGCATCCACCGCGAGCACTCAATGTCGCATACGAAACCATCCTGACCTGGGATTCCTTCGACGCCTGGCTGGCCAAGATATCGGCCGCCGACCTCACCGCGCTGGACACCGAAACCAACTCCTTGGACGAGATGCGTGCCGAAATCGTCGGAATCAGTTTTAGCGTCACATCCGGCGCAGCCGCCTATATTCCGCTAGCCCATAACTACCCCGGTGTGATCGAGCAGTTGCCGCGCGAGGACGTGTTGGCCAAACTCAAACCCTGGCTGGAGAACCCGGACGCCAAAAAGCTGGGACAGCACGTCAAGTACGACCGCCATGTGTTTGCCAACCACGGCATTGAGGTGCAGGGCTATGCCCACGACACCATGCTGCAAAGCTATGTGCTTGAAGTGCATAAGCCGCATGGTTTGTCGAGTCTGGCCGAGCGCCATTTGGGGCGCAGCGGCATCAGCTTTGAAGACCTGTGCGGCAAAGGTGTGAACCAGATCTCCATCAACCAGGTGGATATCGCCCGGGTGGCCGAATATGCCTGCGAAGACGCTGAGCAAACCCTCGATGTGCATGGTGTGCTGTGGCCACAAATTCAGCAGGATGCAGGTCTTGGCTTCATCTACCAATTGGAAATTGAAAGCAGTGAGGCGCTCTACCGTATTGAGCGCAATGGCGTGTTGATCGATGCGCGCACCCTGGCCGCGCAAAGCCATCAGTTGGGCCAGCGCATTTTGCAGCTCGAAACCGAAGCACACGAATTGGCGGGTCAGCCCTTCAACCTGGGTAGCCCCAAGCAGATCGGCGACATCTTTTTTACGAAACTTGGCTTGCCCGTGGTGAAGAAGACCGCCACGGGTGCCCCCAGCACCGACGAAGAAGTGCTGGAAAAGCTGGCCGAAGATTTCCCGCTGCCGGCCAAGATTCTGGAGCACCGGGGCCTGGCCAAACTCAAGGGCACCTACACCGACAAGCTGGCGCAGCTGGCATTGCCGCGCACGGGCAGGGTCCACACACACTATGCGCAGGCGGTGGCGGTGACCGGACGTCTGTCCAGCAACGACCCCAACCTGCAGAACATCCCGATTCGAACGCCAGAAGGCCGCCGCGTGCGCGAAGCCTTTGTGGCCGGCCCAGGCAACGTGATTGCCAGCGCCGACTACAGCCAGATCGAGCTGCGCATCATGGCCCACATCAGTGGTGACGAGGCTCTTTTGAGTGCCTTCCGCGACGGCCTGGATGTGCACAAGGCCACGGCGGCCGAGGTGTTTGGCGTGGCCGTGGAGCAGGTGACCAGTGAGCAGCGCCGCTATGCCAAGGTCATCAACTTCGGCCTGATTTACGGCATGAGTGCCTACGGGCTGGCGCGCAACCTGGGCATCGACAACACGGCGGCCAAGAACTACATCCAGCGTTACTTTGAGCGCTATCCCGGCGTGAAGGACTACATGGACCGCACCCGTGAAGAGGCCAAGGCCAAAGGCTACGTGCAGACGGTGTTTGGACGCCGCCTCTACCTGCCCGAGATCGGCTCACCCAACGGGCAACGCCGCGCCGGTGCCGAACGTGCTGCCATTAACGCGCCGATGCAGGGCACTGCGGCAGACCTGATCAAGCTCAGCATGGTCAAGGTGCAACAGGTGCTCGACGCTGAACAGCGCAGCACGCGCATGATCATGCAGGTGCATGATGAACTGGTGTTTGAGTTGCCCGAAGCAGAAGTCGATTGGCTGAAACTTGAAATTCCGCGCCTGATGGCTGGCGTTGCCGACCTGAAGGTACCGCTGCTGGCCGAGGTGGGCGTGGGGCCCAATTGGGATAAGGCACACTAACCAGCCGTCACTCTGCGTGGTTTGAATCAAAGGGCATTGCGTGACACTTCTTGCGATTTTTTTGGGAACCCTGGCTGCCGGCGTGGGCAGTGTGTGGGTGGCTGCGTTGTTGAGCTTTGGCGCGCTGGCGCGCTACACGCAGCATATGTTGAGCATGGCTGCCGGTGCCTTGATGGCCACCGCCTTTATGCACCTGTTGCCCGAAGCGTTTGAGAGCGGCATCGAGCCGCACGATCTTTTTTTGGTGTTGCTGGTGGGCTTGGTGTTTTTCTTTTTGCTGGACAAGGCCGAACTCTGGCACCACGGCCATGAGCACCACCATGAGGCGGCATCGGAAGATGGACATGACCACGGACATGCACACCATCACGCTCCCAAGGGCGGTAGCTGGGCCGTACTGGCCGGCGATAGCGTGCATTGCTTTGGTGACGGCTTGCTGATTGCCTCGGCTTTTATTGCGGATCTGCGTCTGGGTGCGATTGCCGCGCTGGCGGTGCTGGCGCACGAGGTGCCCCACCATATGGGTGATTTGATGGTGCTGCGTGCGGGCACTTCCAATAAGCGTGCTGCCCTGGTCAAGGTCTCGCTGGCGGGAGCGGTGACTGCCTTGGGAGGGGTTCTGGGCTTCTGGCTGGTGGACCAGTTACGCGAGCTGCTGCCTTACTTCTTGGTAGTGGCGTCCAGCAGTTTCATTTACGTGGCCCTGGCTGACCTGATTCCACAATTGCAAAAGCGTTTGTCAGCCAGTGAAACTGCCGCGCAAATCGCCTGGCTGGCGGCTGGCATTTTGCTGGTCACGCTGATGAGCAGTTTGGGTGGGCACGCGCATTGAGTGTCCGTTCGCCGGCATGGTTTGCGGTAGACGGTCAGGCGCTTCGATTACGGTGCTAGCCGTTTCTTCAGGTCACGGCTGGCGTTTTGCAGGGCAGCCACGAGACCCTCGCGTAACGGGTGGGGTGTCGGTATCTCTGGCAGCATCAGACTGATGCGAAACGGCACCGAGACGCTCATCGGGCGCACCTCCAGCCCGTTGCCTGCACACTCCAGCGCGGTGAGCGGATTGACAATCGCCACGCCCAGTCCCTGCCGCACCAAGGCGCAAATGGCCACCGCACTTTCAGTTTCCAGACATTGCACCCGGTTCACGCTGTGCTCGGAAAACAAGCGGTCTATGGCCTGACGATAGGGGTCGTTCACGGCCAGGCTGATGAAGTGTTCGCCTTCAAAGTCCTGCGGTTGCAGTACCGGTTTGCGGCAAAGGCCGTGCGAGGCGGGCAGTACCGCGACTTCATTGGCCTCGAACAGTTCCTGCCAAGCAACGCCCACGGGCGCCTCACTGGCCTCGCTCAACCCCAGTTCAAAGCGTTGCTCGGATAGCGCTTGTTCCAGCCAGGGTGATTCCAATGGCTGCACGCTCACCAGGGCTTCAGGCGTGGTCTTGGCCAGGGCCCGCAGCGCATGCGGCACCAACGCATGCGCCAGCGCCGGTAGGCAGGCCAGGCGCAGCCGCGAACCAGAGAGTGTGCGCAATTCACGTGCGCGCTGGGCAATCTGCTCCAGCCCGATAAATGAACGTTCTACTTCCTGCATCAGCGCCAGTGCCCGGGCCGTGGGGCGCAGGCGTCCGCGTACCCGGTCAAACAGGGCAAAGCCCAGGAGTTGTTCAAGGCGTGCCAGTTCGCGGCTCAGCGTGGGTTGGCTGGAGTTGCTGGCCTCGGCAGCCCGACTCAGGTTGCCATGCACCATCACGCCGCGAAACAAACCGAGTTGGCGATGGGTGAGAGCGGGCACGCTGTCAGTCTTTGAGCGGTTGGGGATTTGCGAGGGCATGGCTTAACTATATCGAATTTGAATACATAGTGCACAAAATTGGCATTGATGTTATGACTTGGGTTGGGCACCATCACGCCA
>CAIQEX010000509.1 GCA_903870955.1 uncultured beta proteobacterium | reverse complement strand
CTTTTGACGCGGAGGAATTCACAGCGCCAAAAATGCCGGGCCTGCAGTCGATTCCCCTGGTCCAGAACTGAGCATGCGAAGCACTGCACGTCATTTTGTTGTCGTGGCCATGGCCGCAATGACTTTGACTTTGGCTGGATGCGCGATGCCGCGCATGATCGATAGCGACGTGCAAAGCTTTACCGCCGCTGTGCCCGCCGTGCGACCAGCTCTGTATCGATTTGAACGCCTGCCTTCCCAAAGCAACACCGCGATGCAGGACGACGTCGAAGCCATCGCTGCGGTGGCGTTGGCCAAGGTCGGTCTGACGCGTGCGCCCCTGGTTTCAGGTGCTGTCAGTGGTACGGCCGCTGCAGCGCCTTCGGCTTTGTACGCCGTGCAGGTGCAGGTGCAGATCAGCGCCATTCTGTCGCCCTATAGCAGCCCGTATTACGACGGCCTTTGGGGTCGCCGTGACATACGGCACGGGTTTAGTCTGGCGATGAACCTGGAGCCGAGTTGGTACCGCCATGTGGTACGTCTGATGCTGCGTGACAGCGCCAGCGGGCAAGTCGTGTATGAAACCATGGCCAACTTTGACGGCCCCTGGGCCGACAGCGAGCGTCTGCTGCCGACCCTCTTTGACTCGGCCCTGCAGGGCTATCCCAATCCCCCCGGCGGCCCACGCAAAGTGGTCATTGAACTGCCCGGTGAGCAACCGGCGAAAGACTGATGCCGGTTGCGACCCGCATCATCGCCGTGCGCCATGGCGAGACCGACTGGAACGTGGAGGCGCGCATCCAGGGGCAACTCGATATCGGCTTGAACGACAAGGGGCGCTGGCAGGCACAGCGTGCAGCGCGAGCCCTGGTTGAAGAGGCGATTGACGCGGTGTATTCCAGCGACCTCGCGCGTGCCAGTGCCACCGCCCAAGCCATTGCAGATCACGCACCCCAACCCTTGAAAGTCCAGACCCATATCGGGTTACGCGAGCGCGCCTTCGGAAAATTCGAGGGTCAGACCTATTCCGCCATCACCGAGCAGTGGCCAGAAGAAGCCCGGCTCTGGCGCATCCGTGATCCGGACTTTGCGCCTGTGGGGGGCGAGAGCCCGGTGCAGGTCCTGGCACGCGTGGCGCGCACGGTCGATGAAATCGCGTCACACCATCTTGGCGAGCAAATTGTGCTGGTGTCCCATGGTGGGGTATTGGACATGCTCTATCGCCTGGCGACGCAGCAGAGCGTGAGTGCGCCGCGCACCTGGGAATTGGGCAATGCCGCCATCAACCGGCTGCTCTGGACCCCCGAGGGTTTGACGCTGGTTGGCTGGTCAGACACCCAGCACCTGGACGGCGCGCAGCGCGACGAATTCGGCGCTTGAAATTGGCGCTTGAACGCTTGGGGTGAAACTTAGCCTAGCCAAAAACTTATGTTTGAATCTTGAAATTTGCCAGCCGAATCTTTATCTGTGGTTCCTGTAACTTTTTTTGAATGTTGACCTTTCATTCAAGGAGAACACCGTGAAAACCAGCCGTTGGCGCGCCGCTGGAGTCCACCTGGCCCTGAGCATGGGGGTGGCACTGGCGGTTTCCCTCTTCATTGTTTTTGTCTGGTACCCAGGGCCACTGTTTAATTCTTCCGGCGGGAAGTTGCTGCTGGCGCTGGTGATCGGGGTTGACATGTGCATCGGCCCGTTGGCCACGCTGGTCATTTTTAATCCCGAAAAGCCGCGCAAATTGCTGGTGCTGGACCTGACTGTCATCGCCATCCTGCAGGTGTCGGCACTGGCCTATGGGTTGTTTGCGACGTTTGAGGGGCGGCCGGTTTACGTGGCCTATGGACAGGGCTATTTCGTGGCAGTTTCCGCCAATCAACTGGATGAGGGCATGCTGAACGCAGCCGCCAATCCGGACTACAAAACCCTGCCGGTTTTTGGCCCGCGATGGGTCGGTACCAAGGAGCCAAACGACCCGCAGGAGAAAAGTGACCTGAATTTCAACCTGGGAATGACGGGTATGGGAATTCACTACTTGCCAAAATATTACGTCGGGCTGGCCGATGTCGAAAGTGACATGGCCCGGCTTGCCAAACCGATACGCCAACTCCGGGAGCGGCATCCTGAAGCCAGCGCAGAGATCGATCGCGCCTTGGCCCGGGCGGGTCATGTAGAGGGAGACGTCGGATTTATTCCACTGAAAGCCCGGCAGAAAATGCTCACCGTCATGGTGGATTCGCACAGCGGCAAAATACTGGACACCCTGGCGATAGAGCCAGGTTAATTCAGCATGCCTGGTTGATGGGTCACTTTTAGAAGAGGGGAGACGCGATGCAGCACAAGAACACGATTTGTCTTTGGTATGACGGCACCGCACTGGAAGCGGCGCAGTTTTACGCCGAGACCTTTCCTGACACTTCCGTGGGGGCCGTTTATCGAGCGCCCGGCGACTACCCCTCGGGCAAGCAGGGCGATGTCCTGACGGTCGAGTTCACCGTGATGGGCATACCGTGCCTGGGCATAAACGGGGGGCCGATGTTCGGGCACAGTGAGGCATTCTCTTTTCAGGTGGCCACGGATAGTCAGGCCGAAACGGATCGCTTGTGGGGGGCGATAGTTAGCCACGGCGGTCAGGAAAGCGCTTGCGGTTGGTGCAAAGACAAGTGGGGCCTCTCGTGGCAGATCACGCCGCGTGCCCTGACTGCGGCGATAACAGACCCCGATCGCGCTGCCGCCGGGCGGGCGTTCCAGGCCATGATGGGCATGGGAAAGATCGACATTGCAGCCATTGAAGCAGCCCGACGCGGTTGACCCATCCTGACCCGGCGCATGCACACCAGCGTTGCGGGTTGTGAGGCAACTGCCGCCTGGATTTATGGGTTTGTGCACAGATTCAATAGTTCAGGTTTACCGGGGGTTTACCCCTTCTGGCTATACTGGATTAACGCGGTTGCGCAGCGCTTTTTCGCAACCATTGGCTATTTCCTATGCGGGGCTTCAAAGCCCCGCTTTCATTCTCTAAGGGTTGAATATGCATGCATTGAAAAATGCCCTGTCTTCCATTTGGCACCGCGCGGACGCGGGTCTATTGCTACTTGGCGCAGCTGGCTTGCTGGCCGCTTGTGGACAGTCTGCAGCCCCGCCAGCGGCAGTTGCGGGTCAGGCGCCCCCGCCAGCCCAGGTGGGCGTGGTGACCGTGTCGCGCAGTACGGTCGGCCTGGTAACCGAATTGCCTGGCCGCACGGAAGCCTCGCGCATGGCCCAGGTGCGGGCCCGCGTGGCGGGTATTTTGCAAAGCAGGCAATTCACCGAAGGCTCCGAAGTGCGGGCTAACCAGACCCTGTTCCAGATTGACGCCGCGCCCTACAAGGCCACCTTGGCCAGCGCCCAGGCCGGCCTGGCCCGGGCCGAAGCCAACCTGACTTCGGCGCAAGCCCAGGCCGAGCGCTACAAGCCTTTGGCCGCGGCGCATGCCGTGAGCGAGCAGGACCTGATTGCGGCTGTTGCCGCGCAAAAGCTGGCCGAGGCCGATGTGGCTGCTGCCAAGGCAGCCATCCAGTCCGCGCAGATCAATGTGGGTTACGCCACCGTCACCACGCCCATCTCCGGCCGCATTGGCCGCGCGCTGGTGACCGAG
>CAIQEX010000508.1 GCA_903870955.1 uncultured beta proteobacterium | reverse complement strand
GGACGGCTTTGGTCCGACCTTGGAAGATGTGCGCAAGGGACTGATTGGCAAGATCGGTGAAAACATGACCTTCCGCCGTTTCAAACGCTTCGCATCGGGTGCCAAGCTGGCGACCTATCTGCACGGCACACGCATTGGCGTTGTGGTTGAGTTTGAAGGCGATGATGTGGCTGCCAAGGACGTCGCGATGCACGTCGCTGCCATGAAGCCAGTGTCGCTGTCCAGCTCGGAAGTGCCTGCTGAGTTGGTCGAGCGTGAGCGTTCAGTTGCTGCTGCCAAAGCTGCGGAAGATGCTGCCGTTGCAACCGCTGCCGGCAAACCGGTTCAGTCTGCCGAAATCGTTGCCAAGCGCATCGAAGGTGGCGTGCAGAAGTATCTGAAGGAAGTGTCCCTGTTCAACCAGGCCTTCGTGAAGAACGACAAGCAAACCGTTGAACAAATGCTTAAATCCGTCAACACCACCGTCAAGGGCTTTACGCTGTACGTGGTCGGCGAAGGCATCGAAAAGAAGGTAGACGATTTTGCCGCTGAAGTTGCCGCCCAGGTGGCTGCAGCCAAACAGACTGCTTAAACAAGACTCCCAAGCCAGACTTTGATTCATCCCCGCACCGATAGGACCGTACCCATGCAGCAAGCCAAACCCGCCTTCAAGAGAATATTGTTGAAGTTGTCTGGAGAGGCGCTCATGGGTGACGACCAATTCGGTATTAACCACGGCACTATCGTTCGCATGGTTGACGAGGTAGCCGAGGTTATCCGCTTGGGTGTCGAGGTGGCGGTGGTGATTGGTGGAGGAAATATTTTTCGCGGTGTCGCCGGTGGTTCCGTTGGAATGGACCGTGCAACCGCGGACTATATGGGCATGCTGGCGACGGTGATGAATGCGCTCGCTCTGGGTGACACCATGAACAAGGCCGGTTTGACTGCTCGCGTGATGTCGGCTATCGGCATTGAGCAGGTCGTGGAACCCTATGTGCGTCCCAAAGCCCTTCAGTACCTTGAAGAGGGTAAGGTGGTTATTTTTGCTGCGGGTACTGGCAATCCGTTCTTTACTACCGATACCGCCGCCGCATTGCGTGGGGCCGAAATTGGCGCACAAATCGTGTTAAAGGCCACCAAAGTGGACGGCGTTTACAGTGCCGACCCCAAAATCGACCCGGACGCTGTGCGTTACGCGTCGCTCACCTTCGACGAAGCAATGTCTAAAAACCTAGGCATCATGGATGCCACCGCATTCGCTTTGTGCCGTGACCAGAAGCTGCCCATCAAGGTGTTTTCAATCTTCAAGAATGGTGCATTGAAACGTGTGGTCATGGGCGAAGATGAAGGTACCCTGGTTCACGTGTAAGCGCCACGCGTTTGGCAGCTGGCTTTTCTGATGTCTCGAGGATAAGAACATGACGACTACCGCGGAAATCAAAAAAACGCTTGAAGAGAAGATGGACCATTCCATCGATGCCTTCAAAAATAACCTCACCAAAGTGCGTACCGGACGCGCCAATCCTGCGTTGTTGGACACCGTGCATGTGGACTATTACGGCGCCATGTTGCCGTTGAGCCAAGTGGCCAACTTGTCGCTGATTGACTCCCGGACGATTGGTATTCAGCCTTGGGAAAAAGGCATGGGCGCGAAGATTGAGAAGGCCATTCGCGAAAGTGATCTGGGTCTGAATCCTTCCAGCATGGGCGACCT
>CAIQEX010000507.1 GCA_903870955.1 uncultured beta proteobacterium | reverse complement strand
GGGGTCACGCTGGCACTCGAGGTGAGCGTATCGTGCGAGCGTCACCCCGAGGGCAACATCACTACCGTGTTCGCGCACGACCTGACCTCGCGCAAACAGGGCGAGGCCCACCGCAACATGCTGGAGACACAGCTGCGCGAGTCGCACAAGATGCAGGCCATCGGCACCATGGCGGGAGGCATTGCGCATGACTTCAACAACATCCTGAGCGCCATTCTGGGTAATGTAGACCTGGCCAAACAGGACACCCCGGAGCGTTCTGGCGCACTCACCAGTTTGAACGAGATCGAAAAGGCCGGGCGCAGGGCACGTGACCTGGTGCGCCAGATTTTGACCTTCAGCCGCAATGAGCCGCCGCGCCGTATTCCCATGCGCCTGAGTGAAGTGGTGCACGAAACCGTGCGCCTGGTCAGGGTCACTTTGCCTCCTGGCGTGGAGCTCAAGGTACAGGAAGCGCCTGATTGCAGCAGCGTGCTGGCAGACGCCACCCAGGTGGAGCAGGCCCTGCTCAACCTGTGCACCAACGCCATTCTGGCCATTGGCCAAAGCAAGGGCTGGGTGCGCATCGAAGTTTGCAATACGCAACTCGACTTCCCGGCCTGCAGCCGCATCGGTGTGCCACCCGGCAAGTACGTGGACCTGTCGGTAAAAGACAGCGGCAGCGGCATCACCCCGGCCACCCTGCAACGGATTTTTGAGCCCTTCTTCACCACGCGCCAGGTGGGCCAAGGCACGGGCCTGGGTCTGTCGGTGGTGCACGGCATCATGCAAACCCACCAAGGCGGCATTGATGTGGGCAGCACGCCTGGCCTGGGCAGCACCTTTCACCTGTACTTTCCAGCCTGTGAAGATGCTTTGCCGGCCCCGGCTGAACCCCATGCAACGCCTGCCGTCGTGCACGGCCAGGGACGCCATGTGATGTATGTGGACGACGATCAGGCCCTGGTGTTTCTGGTGGAACGGGTGCTGCGGCGCAAGGGCTTCACGGTCACCAGTTTCACTGACCCGCTGGAAGCCCAGGCCGCCCTCACCGAGCGGGCACAGGACTTCGACCTGCTCGTCACCGACTACAACATGCCGGGCTTCAGTGGTGTAGACCTGCTGCGCGCTGCCAAAGCCGTGCGCCCAGACTTGCCCGTGGCATTGGCCTCGGGCTATGTCACGCCCGAGATCGAGAAAAGTGCCTTTGAGGCCGGTGCCAGCGCCCTGGTCTACAAGCCCAACGATGTCAACGAATTGTGCGAAACCGTGCAGCGCCTGATTCTGGGTGCCAATGTCACTTAAGCCGCTGGATGTGGTGTATGCCGACACCGGCATCGTGGTGCTGAACAAACCTTCGGGCCTGCTGGCCGTCCCCGGCAAAACCAGCGACCTTTGTCTGAGCCTGCAAGTCCAAGCGCAATTTCCCGACGCGCTGATCGTGCACAGGCTCGACATGGCCACCTCCGGCCTGATGGTGATGGCGCGCGGCATTGCGGCGCAGCGGGTGCTGAATGACCACTTTGCCATGCGGCGGGTGCACAAGCGCTACGCAGCCATAGCAAGTGGTGATTGCAGTGCGCCTGTAGAACCCGCTTCGGCTGAAGGGTGGCAGAGCATTGATTTACCCATCATCGTGGACTGGCCGAACCGCCCCTTGCGCAAGATCGACTTTGAAACCGGTAAACCCAGCAGCACGCGCTGGCGCTGCGTCGCCTATGACGCATGCACCGATACCTCGCGACTGGAACTCGAACCCCTGACCGGGCGCAGCCACCAATTGCGCGTGCACTTGCAGGCCATCGGCCACCCGATTCTGGGCGACGCGCTGTACGCGCCATCGGCTATTGCCGCCGTAAGCCCACGCCTGCTGTTGCACGCCACCGAACTGGGCTTTGCCCATCCCAGCAACGCCGAATGGATAAGTTTCACCAGTTCGGATGACTTCCAGCCTAGCGCCTAAAATGGACGCGTGACCAACATACTGAACGCCGACCTGCATTGCCACTCCGTTGTCTCGGATGGCACCCTGACCCCCGAAGACCTGGCGGCCCGTGCCAAAGCCAATGGTGTGGAACTGTGGTCGTTGACTGACCACGACGAAATTGGTGGCCAGGCCCGTGCGCTGGCAGCCGCCAAAGCGCAAGGCATGCACTACCTCACCGGTGTGGAAATATCGGTCACCTTCATCGGCCACACCGTGCACATTGTCGGACTGGGTTTTGATGCAGACAACGCGGCACTCGCGCAGGGCCTGCAAGACACACGCGGCGGGCGCAAGAAACGCGCGATGGAAATGTCCGATGACCTGGCCCGCGTCGGCATCCTCGGCGCCTACGAAGGTGCCCTGCCTTTTGTGGGCAACCCCGAGCTGATCTCACGCACCCACTTTGCCCGCTTTTTGGTCGAGAGTGGTGTCTGCAAAGAAACCAACGAGGTGTTTCGCAAATACCTGACCGAGGGCAAGCCCGGCTATGTGCCGCACCGCTGGGCCACGCTCAGGGACGCGGTCACCTGGATCACCCAGGCCGGTGGCATGGCCGTGATTGCGCACCCGGCGCGCTACAAGTTCACCCCCAACGAGGAATACGCGCTCTTCACCGAGTTCAAAGCCCTCGGAGGCCAGGGTGTGGAAGTCGTCACCGGCAGCCACAGCGCGGCCGAGTATGTCACTTACGGCCACACCGCCAAAGAATTTGATCTGGCCGCCTCACGCGGCAGCGACTTCCATAGCCCGGATGAGAGTCACACCGAGTTGGGCACGCTGCCTTTGCTCAACAAGGAACTCACACCGGTGTGGGAACTGCTGAGCAGCCGGATTCAATAACACCCAAAAGAACAACAAAAAGATGGCACAGTATTTCGAAGTCCACCCCGAGAACCCGCAACCACGCCT
>CAIQEX010000506.1 GCA_903870955.1 uncultured beta proteobacterium | reverse complement strand
GTCACTGACGACGCTAGGCATTCAGGCGCTCACGACCGACCAGATCAAGAAGGGTCTGACCACCGATCAGGTGGCAGGTCTGACCACGGCGCAGGTGTCTTCACTGACCACAGACCAGATCATCAAGGGCCTGACCACAGACCAGGTGGTGGCGTTGACGACAGCACAGGCCTCGAGCCTGACCACGGACCAGATCCAGGCGCTCACCACCGACCAGGTCAAGGCGATGGAGACCAAGGATGTGGCGGCTTTGACCACACGCCAGATCTCTAACCTGACGACTGACCAGGTGAAGAAGGGCCTGACCACTGACCAGATCGTTGGCTTGACGACGAGCCAGGTGTCTACGCTTACGACTGACCAGATTCGGGTGCTCACCACGGATCAAGTCAAGTCGATCGAGACCCGTGACATAGCGGCGTTGAAGACATCCCAAGTCATAGCGCTGTCAACCGACCAAGTGAGCAAGGCCTTCAATACGGATCAGATTCGTGCCTTGACCACGCAGCAAGTGCAGTCACTGACAACCGATCAGGTTCATACCCTGACCACGGATCAGGTAACGGCATTGAGCACCGGTCAAGTGATGGCTCTCACCACGGATCAACATGCTGCGATCACGACGGATCAGGTGACCCATCTGGCCTTGGGTTCACCCATCGTCCTGGACCTGAACGGCAATGGCATCACGACCCAAAGCGTGAGCAATGGCGTCAAGTTTGATATCTTCGGTGTGGGACAGCAGGTCAACACCGGCTGGGTATCGGGTGGCGATGGCCTCCTGGTAATGGATCGCAATGCTGATGGCGCGGTCAACGGTGGTGCCGAGTTGTTCGGGCAGGGTACGACCTTGGCGAGCGGTGCCAAGGCTGCCAACGGCTATGCGGCACTGACTGAGCTGGACAGCAACAGCGATGGCGTACTCAATGCAAGCGATGCCGAGTTCTCCAAACTTGAGGTGTGGGTTGACACCAATTCGGATGGTGTCAGTCAATCGGGTGAACTGCAGAGTTTGGCTTCGCTGGGTATCACGTCGCTGAGTTTGCAGGCCCAGAGTTCGACGACAACGGACAACGGCAATCTGCTTGGTTTGGTCTCCAACTACACCACAGCAGACGGCGCTACCCACGAGATGGCGGACGTATGGTTCCAGACCAATGCTGCACCATCTGCGAACAGCGTTGCTGTGGCGCCGCCGACCTTGGTGCCGCAGCTTGACCTGGCGGTTCCGCTCAAGCCAAGCGACCCGGCGGTGCTGAGTGTGACCCCGTCCGTGACGGTCAGCGCACCACCGCCGACGTTGACCAATACCACGGCAGGTCTTGCGGATGCCTTGTCGAGCTACATCAGTACCTCCGGAACCACGGTGGCTCTGAGCAATGCGCAACTGGGTCAGACACAGGCAACCGCTGTGGCTCCACCGCCATTGAGTCAAGGGGTCAATAGCATGGTGGATGCGCTCAAGCAGTTTGATGCCAACGGCAATGCGCTGAATGCGGTGCCCTTGGTATCCGCAGCAAGCGTGTCGATCAAGCTTGAGTCGGACCCACTGGCCAAGCTCGCAAGCGCGCCGCCATTGGCCACGGGTAAATAGCAGCGCACCTGCATAAAGCCCCGAGATCCGCTTGGATCCCGGGGCTTTTTTGCATTCTTTCGCCGGAACGGCGCAGGTATAGTGAGGCATTCAAAATTAAGGCTTCACCGTTGAGCTCCGATTCCTTTGCATCCCTGGTATCGCAAGTCTGGCTCGGTCAGATGCCTTTTCCTGATCTGGTCCAAGCCGCCTCTGAATTGGGGGAGCAGGGCTCGCTGCCGTTAGCCGCGGTGCTGTATCAGACCTGGTTGCAGCGAACCACTTCGCCATACTCCCATGCGGTGGAATTCAATATGGGTGCCGCGCTGGCCACCTTGGGTGATTTGGCGGGATCGGAGGCGGCTTATCGGCGTGCCATCGCACTGTCGCCCACGTTTACCCATCCTCGACTGAACCTGGGACTCACGCTGGAGCGTCAGGGACGCATTGACGAAGCCATTTCTGAGTGGCGCTGGATCGCCGACAACGGACCCCGGGACGAAGCCAACCGATCCGTGGTGGTTTACGCGCTGAACCACCTGGGTCGCGTTTACGAGACACGCAAGCTGTTTCATGACGCCATTGACGTGTTAACGCAAAGTCTGATGATTGATCCGCAGCAACCCGATGTGTTGCACCATTGGGTTTTCGAGCGGCAAAAGGTATGCGTCTGGCCGGTCTTGCAGGAACTGCCAGGCGTCAGTGTGCAGGCCATGTTCGATGCCACCTCGGCATTGGCCATGCTCAGTGTCACGGATGACCCGGTCGTGCAATTGCAAACGGCGCGTCGCTATGTGCAGGAGAAGTTGGCAAAAGACCTGCCTGCGCTGAGCCAGCGCAGCACCTATGGGCACCGCAAGATTCGCATTGGCTACGCGTCTTCAGACTTCAGTTTGCACCCGGTCTCCATGCTCACCGTGCAATTGTTTGAATTGCACAACCGGGATCTGTGTGAGGTCTACGGCTACTGCTGGAGCCCGGAAGATGGGTCGGCACTTCGCCAAAGGGTGAAGTCGGCGATGGACCAATTTCACCGGATCGACCAGCTAAGTGATGAGCAGGCGGCGCGCTTGATTCGGTCGCATGAAATTGATGTGCTGATCGATTTGCAAGGTCAAACCGCCGGTGCGCGCCCCAATCTGCTGGGCTATCGACCGGCCCCGATTCAGATGACCTATCTCGGCCTGCCGGCAACCACGGGCTTCCCCTTTATCGATTACGTGATTGCCGACACCTTTTTGATTCCCCCTGAGCTGGTGGCTGCTTACTCCGAAAAGCCGCTGTACATGCCGCACATCTATCAGGCCAGTGATCAGAAGCGGGTGTCGGGCACTGCGCCGACGCGTGCCAGTTGTGGTTTGCCCGAGCAAGGTTTTGTGTTCTGCTCCTTCAACAACAATTACAAGTACACCCCTGCGGTGTTTGAGCGTTGGTGCAACATTTTGCGAAGAGTGCCAGGAAGCGTCTTGTGGCTACTCGCTGATAACCCCTGGGCCGAGAAGAATCTTCGAGCCGAGGCGGAGCGGCGCGGCATCGATGCAGCGCGGCTGGTGTTTGCGCCGCGCGCATCGCCGGAACAATACCTTGCGCGTTATTTGACGGCGGATTTGTTCCTGGATACGTATCCCTTCAATGCAGGGACGACCGCAAACGATTGCCTCTGGATGGGTTGCCCCTTGCTGACCCTGACCGGTCGGGCGTTTGCTTCCCGTATGGCTGGTGCCATGCTGGTTGCTGCCGGACTGTCGAACATGATCACCCACAACCTGGATGACTATGAGGAGGCTGCCGTGCGCCTGGCTTTGGACCCGCAAAGTACGCTGGATATCAGGCAGCACCTGGCGGGAGTACGTGCGAGCGGCGCATTGTTCGATACGCCGCAATTCGTTCGGGATCTGGATGAACGCTTGGTGCAGTTGGTGCGGGACCTGCCGGCGTCAGCGCGCTCGGAGTAGCGCATGGCTGAAAGCGACAAAGTTCGTGCCAAGCAGCGCTATACCCAGCGCCTGAAGGAGGCCCGTATCGGCGATGCCGAAGCGCAATACGACCTGGCGCTGATGTGTGCCAATGGCGTGGGTGTGGAGCAGAACCTGGGGCAGGCCATCGTCTGGGCTACCGCGGCGGCCGAGCGTGGCCATGCCGCAGCACAGTATTTGCTGGGAACTTCGTGTGCCAATGGCGTGGGTGTGGAACGCGAGCTCCGCGCGGCAACCAAATGGCTGACCAAAGCTGCCGACCAGGGTCATGAGCGGGCAGCCTTCAAGCTGGCAAAAATTCTTACGGGTGAATCGCAATCCTTGGCCAACGAATGGCAACATCTGGCGGCAGAAAAAGGATTGCCAGAAGCGCAATGTGCCTTGGCCCTTCAGTTGCTGGCGGACGCGGGCGCTGATGGCGATGTGAGCGAGGCGCTGGGTTGGGCTGAAAGGGCGGCAGGCCGGGGTCATGGGCCGGCGCAATGGGCATTGGCTCAGATGCTGGAATCCGGACGCGTCGAAAATCCCGACATCGACCGTGTGCGGTCGCTCTATCGTGCTGCTGCACGGCATGGAATACCGGCGGCACAAATCGCCTTGACACGCCTGGACGCCAAAGGTGCCGGGCGCCTGGACGATGCCTCGGGAAGCAAAGCCCCGGCAGTGCGAGAACGGCGTGCTTCGGCCAAGCGTTGGGTGCAGTACGCGGAGAAGGGCAAGGCCGACGACTGTTTTGATCTGGCCCAAATGTATGAAAACGGCTGGGGTATTCAACCCAGTCTTGAACAGGCGCAGAGTTGGTACAGCCGGGCGGCATCGCAGGGTCATGCCAAGGCGCAGTTGGCGCTGGCCCGTTTGAGCCAAAGTGACAGCGGATTCGATGGGCAACTGCGCGCCCAGGACTGGTACGAGCGCGCTGCCAGTCAGGGTCAGAGGGATGCCCAGCACGCACTGGCCCGCATGCTGGCCCAAAACGCATCGAGTGACCCGGATTGGCTGGAAGTTTTCGAGTGGTGTGCCAAGGCGGCCGCGAGTGGCCACGCCGACGCCAGCAACGACTTGGCTGAGCTTATACAAATGCACGGCGAAGCGCTTGCGCGCACCTTGGAGTTGCGCGCCGCGAACCAAGGCAGCGCACGCGCCCAATACGCCATGGGTCGCAAGTATTCACGTGGCGAGGGGGTCACGGCCAATCCGCAAGAGGCTTGTCGTTGGTACTTGATGGCCGCTGAAAGTGGCAGTCTGGAAGCAGAGTTCGAACTGGCCCTGGCAATGTTGAACGGCCAGGG
>CAIQEX010000505.1 GCA_903870955.1 uncultured beta proteobacterium | reverse complement strand
GGTCCGGCAAGGTGCTCAACACGAATGTCGGTGAAGCCCGCTTGACGCATCCATCCAGCGCACTCGTCGCCGCTGTAGTCGTAACCACCATGTGTTTCGATGAGCATGTTCAAGCTCATCAATAACCCAAAGGTATTCTGGCGTCGATCGTCGTCAATGATGGCATCGTAGACGACCAATGCACCGCCCGAGGGCAGCGCCGCATAGGCCTTGTCAATCAGCATGCGCTTGGTGGGCAGATCCCAATCGTGCAACACGTGACCCATGAGAATGACGTCCGCGTGGGGCAGCGGCTGGTTGAAAAAATCGCCCGCCATGAAATTAAGTCGCTCCGACATTCCAGCCTTTGCAACATATTTTTCAAAGATGGATTGAACCGGAGGCAAGTCAAACCCTACGCCCTGCATATGCGCATTGGCCATCAGGATTTGCACTGCCAGATCACCCTGAGCCGCCCCGATGTCGACAAAAGTATTCCAATTCTTCCAGGGCAATAGACGCGCAATCTGGATATTGGCGGGATGGGAAAGACCGGTCATTGCAGCCAAAAATCCCTCGAGTCGTGCGGGATCTGAATACAGCACTTCAAAGAGTTGGGGCTGTCCGTTTCGAACTTCGTTTTGCGGCTGACCGGAGCGCAACCCGTCGGTTAGATTCGCCCAGAAGCCGAACAATCGCGCACTCGACATTTCCAGTATTCCACCCAGATACGAAGGTTTTTTGCGATCCAAAAATAGTGCCGTTTCCAGTGTGTTTTCATAGCGTCCATCCTTGCGCTGCAAAAATCCCATCGACACCAGGGCATCCAGAAAATCGCGTCGCGCGCGTTCGTGCAAACCGAGGCGCGCACCCAATTCATCGGCGCTGAGCGGCGCTTCAATCAGTTCTGAAAATAAGCCCAGTTCGACCGCGCTGAGTAGCGTTTTGCTGGCCCAGAACGCCATACCCGTATGCAGGATATGTTCTGGTGTGATGGTTGGCATGGCAGTGGTATTCATGGCGACTATCTCCTGGTGTGGTTAAGTAGTGCGTCAAGCTTAGTTTTGTGAATCGCCGATGTCGATGCATACTGCCGCAAACATCAATTGCATATTTATAGGCGTTGGCTGGCCAGAACGCACTCTTCAGTAAATATGAAAAATTCGATAGCGCAAATTCGATAGCGCAATATAGTTAGTTTCAATATAAGGTTACAGAATGGCGATTCTGTGGGAGGACTTTAAAGTGGTGCTGGCCCTTGCGCGCGGAGGGTCGGTCGCGGCCGCCGCCCGTGAATTGCAAGTTGACAACTCAACCGTGAGCCGTCGTCTATCCGCCTTGGAAGACTCCCTCGGTGCACAGATTCTTATCCGCAATGGCCGCGAATTCAGCTGGACCGCAATGGGTCAAGTTGCTGTGCAGTCCGCCAAGGCGATGGAGGCTGCGATCTCCGAGACGGTGCGCTGCGTTGCCGCTGGCAAGGAAGAGGTTTCCGGAGTGGTCCGGGTTGCCACTGCACCTAGCATCGTGCCCGAGTTGCTGAAACATGTTTTGCCCGAATTGCAAACTATATATCCTGCACTGACGATTGAGTTTGGTGGCTCATACCATCGTGTTGATCTGGCGCGCGGGGAGGCTGACCTCGCCTTGCGCTTCGCGAAACCAGAAGAGCCAGACTTCATCGCGCGCCATGCAACGGAAGTGGGCTGGTTTGTCTATGCCTCACAAAGTTACCTCGACGCGGAAGGTCGTCCATCCACGCATGAGGATTTGCGTCGGCACCGATTGGTTCTGTATGTGAAGCAAATGCATGCCGTGTCGCCCCTGAGTTGGATGGAGCAATACCATGCGGGCAATCAGAATACGGCCAGAGTAGACAGCCTCACGCTGGCCTGCAATATGGTCAGTGGCGGCGGGGGCATTGCTGTATTGCCTACATTCGTTGGTGACCGCGTACCCGGACTGGTGCGCCTATTTCCAGAACGCATAGGCGTCAATTCCGGATGGATTGTCTACCACGAAAGTATGCGCGACTCGGCGCGGGTGCGCGCCGTTGCCGATGGGTTGATCCGCTATTTTTCCCATCACGAAAAATCATTTTCGGGATTGGAAAACCCTTCCACGCCAACGATGCAATCTGTGCTTTAGTGATGCACCGCCCCCGCTCAAGGGGTTTTATGGAAGGCCAATTTCAGGTCTCTGTGCCGCTGGATTCAGGCGACACGCCCAACTCCGCACACAGCTTGTTCACGACCAGGCGTAACTGGGCGACTTCCTGTTCCAAGCGGTCAATGCGTTCCGCATTGCCACTGGCATGGCCACTGCGTGCTGCTTCCAACTCGGACAAATCCACCGGGCCGCACAACAGATGCGCCCAACGCTGCTCACGCGTACCCGTCATGCGCGGCAACTTGACCACCAGGGGGCCACCCTTTTCCACTGAGCGCTCCAACAACTCGTCCAAAAATCCTTCAACCGAGGATATGTCGGCAAATTTGTACCAGCGCTCGGTGTTCAGGCGCAGTTCACCGGCGGTCTGCGGACCGCGCAGCATCAGCATGCCCAAAATCACGGCAGACTGTTCATACACATTCATGCCGCGCTGAAAGTTATGGGTGAACTTGGTGGTGCGTCCGCCTGCCGTTTCATGCACCAGCCCCAGTTCGCGCAGACGGGAAACCGCACCTGCCACCTGGGCTTCGTCCAAATCCATCAAGGGGTCGCGTGCGGTCTTTTGGTTGCAACCCAGCATCAACGAATTCAATGACAAGGGGTAGCTGTC
>CAIQEX010000504.1 GCA_903870955.1 uncultured beta proteobacterium | reverse complement strand
CTTGTAGACGCGGCGACTGATGAGCGCATCGTAGACATCGGCCAGGGCCATCAGTCGCGCCGGGATCGGGATGTCATCGCCCGCCAGACCTTCGGGATAGCCGCTGCCATCCCACTTCTCCTGGTGCGAATAGGCAATTTCTTTGGCACATTGCAAGAAGGGCACGACTTTGCCCAGACGCAGTTCGGCACTGGCGATGGCGTCGCGACCCTGGGTGGTGTGGGTCTTCATGATCTCGAACTCTTCGGCATCGAGCTTGCCGGATTTCAACAGGATGCTGTCCGGAATGCCGACCTTGCCAATGTCGTGCAAGGGTGCTGATTTGTAGAGCAACTCGATCATGGCGTCGGTCAGATAGTCGGCAAAACGCGGATGGCTCTTGAGGCGTTGCGCCAGCAGACGCACATAGTGCTGGGTGCGCAAAATGTGGTTGCCGGTTTCGTTGTCGCGGGTTTCGGCCAGTGAGGCCATGGTCAGAATCGTGACATCCTGAATTTCGCGCACCTGCTCCGTGCGACGCTCGACCTCTTGCTCCAGAAAGACATTCTTGTCGCGCAAAAAATCCGCGGTTGCCTTTGCCAGCAAATGGGTCCTGACCCGCGCCAGCAGGATGGGCGGGCTGATCGGTTTGCTGATGTAGTCCACCGCACCCAGGCTCAGGCCCATTTGCTCGTCCTGCGCATCGGTGCGGGCAGTCAGGAAAATGATCGGAATGTCCGCCGTGCCGGGCGACGCCTTCAACTGGCGACACACCTCATATCCATCCATGCCGGGCATGATCACGTCCAGCAAAATCAGGTCGGGGCGGTTGCTGGACTGGCAAATGGCGAGCGCGCGGCTGCCACTGGCCGCCACCCGCACCTGGTAAAGCTCACACAAAAGATCGGTCAACAGTTGCAGGTTGGCTGGGGTGTCGTCCACCACCAGCACGGTGGGTTGCGCCGAGGTGTTACTTTGCGTCATGTCACCCCTCCGGTGCTTGTTTCTACAGCCCTTGCCGTATTCAGAATGCGCGCCGCAGCATCGAGCTCAAAGGCCGTGACGGCGGTCTTGATCGCTTCAAAATGTTGCGGCAGGGCCATGGCAAGGTTGACTTCGTGCTTCTTGAGCAAAGCCAGCGCGCGGGGATCGTCCTGCTCCAGCAGGTCGGTCAGGCGACCCAGAATTTCAGCCTCCACGGAGGCGTCGCGCAGCGCTGCGGCCTGTGGGCCAGGGGCTGCCGCACTGCCTAAAGGCAAGGCGTGCTGGATGGCCTGCACATGGGTCTCCAGGCTGCGTTGCAATTGGGCAGCCATGTCCCACAGCGCCTGGGAATAGGGCATGGGTGGACGCTCACGCAGAGCGGACTCGAGGTCTGCGGCCAAGGTGCTCAACGCCCCTGCGCCGACCTGGCCGGCCACGCCATGCAGGGTGTGGGCCAGGCGCTCGGCCAACGCACTGTCGCCTTGCTCCAGCGCGGTGACAATGCGCGTCCCGCATCGCCCCTGATCCTGCGCAAAGGTCTGCAACATCAGGACGTAGCGGTCCATGCGGCCGAGCACACCGTACAGGCCCTTGCGGGTATCTATGCCCGGAATCTCCAGCACCGCCTCGCCATCCCATAGGTCGGACGATGCCTCTGCTTCGGCGTGTGGGGCAACCGTTGCGTCGGCATTGCGCCCGCTTCCGGGCGCCTTGTTGATCCAGCGCCGCAGGGTGCCAAACAACTGTTCGGGATCGATCGGCTTGGAAATGAAATCCACCATGCCAGCGTCCAGACAGCGTTGCCGGTCCAAGGGCATGGCGTTGGCCGTCATGGCCACGATGGGTGTGCCGTCCCAACCGGGGAGCGCATGCAACGCGCGCGTGGCCCCAAGGCCATCCAGCACGGGCATCTGCATATCCATCAGGATGGCGTCCCAATAGCCCTGTCCGACGGCTTGCCGGGCCATCTCCACAGCAATCTGCCCATTGGCGGCAATCAGCACCTCCACGCCCACAGCCGCCAGCAGGTCGACGGCCACTTGCTGATTGACGACATTGTCTTCAGCCAGCAGCACCCGGGCGCCGCGCAAAGCTTCCGAGCCTTGCAAGGCAGCACCCATGCGCCGACTGAACGAGTCGCCGTTCGGGAGAGCTTTTTGAGGCGAATTCAAACGCAACACGGCGTCATACAAGGCCGTGGAATAGCAGGGCTTGCTCAACACCTCTGTGATGCCCACGGTCTCAGCCAAAGACACGATATTGCTGTGGATATGGGTCGTGACGATGGCGACCCGGGGTCTCTTTATCAAGTTCAGGGCTTGCAGCTTTGCGGCTGTCTGAATGCCGTCCATGACCGGCATATGCCAATCCAGCAAGACCGTTTCAAACGGCTCACCCAGTTGGTCGGCCTGCTCAATGGATTGCAAGGCCTCAGCACCGGATGCGGCCTCGGCAACCACCACCCCCATGCGCTCCAGCAAGCCCTGAAGAACAATGCGCGCGTACGGGTTGTCATCGACCACAAGAACCCGCAGTCCGCGCAAGTTGGCGTGCCTTTCAGCCGGATCGGCGCTGTGCGCGGCAAGGCCCAGGCGCACCGCAAAACCAAAGGTGGAGCCCTCTCCCAGAACACTGTGCACGCTGACACTGCCGCCCATCAGATCCACCAGTTGCTTGGATATCGCCAACCCCAATCCCGTGCCACCATATTTGCGCGTCGTCGAGGTATCGGCCTGCTGAAAGCTCTGAAACAGGCGGTCCATCTGCTCTTCGCTCAGGCCAATACCGGTGTCCGTCACAGAAAACTCCAGCAGCACATCCTGCGGGTTGCGCTGGGTGCAACGCACCACCACATCAACCTCACCGCGCTCGGTGAACTTGACGGCATTGCCCACCAGGTTGATCAGCACCTGGCGCACACGCAGGGCGTCGCCGTGCAGTTGGGTGGGCACATCCTGTGCCACGTCGAATACCAGTTCCAGGTGCTTTTGTGCAGCTTTGTCCGATACCAATACGGCCACTCCGCCCAGCAGTTCTTCCAGATCGAAATCCGACGTATCCATCTGCAACATACCGGCCTCGATCTTGGAAAAATCCAGCACGTCGTTGATGATGCCCAGAAGGTGCTGGCCGGATTGCTGGATCTTTTGCAGGTAGTCGCGCTGCAGTGGCTTGAGGTCTGTCTCGAGGGTCAGATAGCTCATCCCGATGATGGCATTCATGGGGGTGCGGATCTCGTGGCTCATGTTGGCCAAAAAGTCGCTTTTGTGTTGCACGGCAATCTTGAGCTCGGCGTTTTTAAGTTCCACCTCAGCATACAAAAGCGCATTTTGCTCACGCGACTGATTCAGGCGATCCACGGCTATCTGCAACTGGGTATTGCGCCGTTCGGACTCCTCTAGCACCTGTAGCTTGGCCATGGCAAACAACAGAATATGCACCAGCATGATCACCACCAAGCCGAGCAGGCTGGCGGTGAAAAACAGGCCTCTGTAGCTCAGGTCGTAAAGCTCAGGCAAGGTGACACCGGCCCAGGCCAGACAGCCAAAGCCGGCAACACACAACAGGCTGATGGCAAACCACACAAACGTGGCCCGACCGGTTCCAAACAAGAGCGCCGCGATCAGCGGCACGATGCCAAACCAGGGCATCACCGGTGAATACAGGCCACCCGAGAAGGCCGAGCAACCCAACACGGCGACAAAGCAACTGGCAATCAGCTCGACATACGCCGCCACCGCATAGTTGCGGCGACGCAGAATGTACAGGTGGTTGCAGAGAAAAATCAGCCCATTGGCCGTCATCAACCAGGTGCCAGGGCCAAAGTCAATCCACCAGCTCAACCAGGCGTACAGCGCCGAAAAGGCCATGATGGCCCAGTTGAACTGAATCAACAGGCCAAAACTGCGGTCTTCCGTGTCGGTGTTGGCCATCTACTGCGTCTAGTCCCAGGACTTTCCCAGAGCAAACTTGACTGCGTCGATGGCTTGCAGGGGTCGCAGTATCAAGGGCGTGTGATAGTCCCAGATGTTGCAAAGTGCGGCCCCGGAACCGCTGGCGGCCAGGATGCCATTTACGGCCCGGCGCGCCGCCTCGTTAGCACCCTCCATGCAAGCCAGGTCGGTATGCGTACGGACGTAGTCGCTTGCCAGGAACAGGTTGGCTATTCCCGTTGTCGCTTCCGGGCGGATAGCCCAGGTGTTGATCTGGTTCACCAGCAGCGGCTCCAGGTTGCTCATCCGATGGAAGTTGGCTTGCTTCTCGACGGGTACGCGCGCCCTTACAACATCGCTGAGCGGCATGGTGTTGGGCCGTATGTCGTCATCCAAAAAGTAGCCTTCGAGCATGTCGTCGGTCAGCCGCGCCACGCCACCGTAGTTGAGCTCGGCTTGCAGTTGTTTCCAGACCTCCAGACGCACCTCTTCCTTGCTGCAATCCTGTGCCGCCTTTTTATTGAAATCACCCGGTGCCACCCAATTGGAAATGTCCACTGACAGGATGGACACCACCTTGCCATTGCCGCGTTTGGACAGGTCGTAGTCGGGCCAGAACTGCTTTTGCGAGATGCTGGTGAGTGCCCAGGCGCTGCCCGTGTACATGGTGTGACCACGGTTCAGGTCGAGCCGCTTGTTGAGGTAGAACTGGATACCGTTCATCCATTCCACATTGGGTGCCAGGCGAATGATGTTTGCCAGACTGGCGTCGATCTGCAGCATGTCCTCGTTAATCAACTGGGCCGCGCGCTCGATGGGAGCCGCCAGCAAATACCAGTCATCCGCCGCGCCGGCACGCACGCTGCCGCCGTCCTTCAAATACCCAATGCCAGAAATGCGTCCGGCTTGCATTTGCAACTCGGTAACCTGAACACCCTTGTGGTACACGACGCCGTGCGCCTCCAAATAGGCCATCCAGGGGTCCAGCCAG
>CAIQEX010000503.1 GCA_903870955.1 uncultured beta proteobacterium | reverse complement strand
GTGCCACAGGCCTGGAGTTGCTGTTGAGTCTGACCCTGAAATGGGCACAGGACAGTGGCCTGCCACTGTCCCGGGCGTTGGGCACGATAACTTGCCGGCCTGCCGGCGTTCTGGGCGCATCGCTGGGGGCCTTGGCGGGTCAACTGGGAACGCTCGCGCCCGGTGCCATCGCCGACATCTGCGTGTTCGATGCCAGCACGCAGTGGGTGGTAGAACCTGCGGCCCTACACAGCCAGGGCAAACACACGCCGTTTGGCGGCTACGAGTTGCCGGGTCGGGTGCGCACCACGCTGGTGGGTGGCCAGATTGCTTTTGGTGCCTGAAAAGCGAAATCCAAAGTAGGACAGTACACTCGGCAAATGCCCAAAGGCCCTACATAGTGCCTGGCAAAAAGTGCTTCGGGGAGCAATTGAGGTTCGAAAACAAAGCTGAACTTGAAGACGACATTCAATCCAAAGCGCCTGCTTTTGGAAGTCCTGCTGCTGGTGGCAATGGCCGAAGTCTGCGTGATGCTGATTCTGCCCATTGTCGCTCCGGGTATGGACGGTCTGCGCGAAGGCCTCCTGGACGTGACCCTGTTGTTGCTGTTGTCAGGGCCGGCGGTCTATTGGCGCTTCACCAACGCCATCAAAACCGGAATGCAAGCTGTGGTGCCAGTCAAGTCGCACTATGGCAGTACGCGTATTGCGGTGCTGCTCACGGCTGGCGCCCAAGTGCTGGGTTTGCTGCTGGCCGCTACCGGCGTCTGGTGGCAAAGTTCTAACCTGGATGTGATTAGCCAATCGCGCTTTGACCAAGGCGTGCAACGTATCGATGCGGAAGTGGTGCGCCGCCTGAATCAGCCGGTTCTGGGCCTGAAGGGTTTGCGCGGTGCCATGCTCGCCAACACCCAATTCAAGCGCCGGGAGTTCCGCGCGTATGTCGGCTCGCGTGACTTCCTCAACGATTTCACCGGCATCGGCGGATTTGGCTTTGTGCGGCGCGTACCACGCGCGCAACTGGCTGCGTTTGTGGCCCGTGAACGTGCGGATGGGGCGCCCGAGTTCGCGGTGCAAACCAGTGGCAGTGCGGATGACCTGTTGGTCGTCAGTTATGTCGAGCCCATGGAAAAAAACCGGGACAGCAGGGGCCTTGATCTGGGCCAGGAGAGTCGCAGGCGCGCAGCGGCCGAGTACGCCATTGCGACCGGTGAGCCGACGCTTTCTGATCGCATTCACCTGTACCGGGACGGTCTTCAAAACCCTGGATTTTTGTTTTTCCTGCCACTCTACAAAGACGGCACCAATCCCCAGACTTTGTCAGAGCGCCAGCGCGATTTGCTCGGGTTGTTGTACGTGCCCATCGAGACCTCTGAACTACTAAAGTCCCTGGGCGCTGACTTCGAAAATTTGCTCGACTTTGAGCTCTACGATGGGCCACGGGCCGATGCGGAAAATCTCATGTTTGATGCCGATGGCATTCTGTCCATTGCTTTAACTGCTCGCAACGGCAGGAGAACTGCACAGCGGGCATTTGCCACTGAAAGGGTGATTTTTGTGGGCGGCCATGTGCTGACTCTGCGTGTCACCAGCACGGCGCGATTTGACGCGGCACAGGATCGCTCCAGTCTGCTGATTATGGGATTGGGCGGCGGTTTAGTGAGCTTTTTGATGGCAAGTGCGGTGTGGCTACTGGCCATGGGCAGACTGCGCGCCCAGCGACTGGCGGACGCCATGACCTCGGAACTCAACCGTTTGGCATTGGTCGTGCAGCACACCGACAACGCGGTGACGATTGCCGACAGCGAGATGCGCATCCAGTGGGTCAACCAGGGGTTTATCCGGATTACCGGTTACAGCATGGACGAGGCGGTGGGCAAGACACCTGCTGAATTGCTGTCGACTGGCAAAAGCGCACCGCAAGCCATCCATGCGCTGATGGAAGGCATGAGCCAGGGCACTCCCTGTCGCGTGGAACTGATCAACCGCGCCAAAGACGGGCGAGAATATTGGGCCGACACCGAAATTCAACCCACCTTCGACGCGCAGGGTGTGCTGGTGGGCTTTATGGAAATCGGCACCGATATCAGCGCCCAGAAACGGACCCAGTTTCAGTTGGAAGCGGCGATCCGGGAAGCCAGTGCATTGCTCAACACGGTGCAAACGCATTCCATCGTCTCCACCACCGATGCGCGCGGCATGATTACAGATGTCAATGACGCGTTTTGTCGCACCACGGGGTATAGCCGACAGGAATTGATTGGCCAGAAACACACCTTGATGAGTTCCGGTGCCCAGCCCCGGGAATTCTGGGCCGACCTGTGGCAAACCATCAGCAGCGGCAAGCCCTGGCGGGGTGAAATTTGCAACCTCTCGAAACAGGGTTCCGTGTTGTGGATGGACAGCATGATCGCCCCGTTTGCGGATGACGAGGGCCAGATCGAAAAATTCATTGCCATCAGCACCGACATCACCGAGCGCAAGCAATACGAGCAGTCTTTGCGCGAGGCGCGTGAAAAGGCCGAACTGGCAACCCTGACCAAAGGCCAGTTTCTGGCCAATATGAGCCATGAGATCCGCACGCCCATGAATGCCATTCTGGGCATGCTCAAACTGTTGCGCAACACACCCCTCAACAGCCACCAGCGTGATTACGCGGAAAAGACCGAGGGGGCGGCCAAGTCCTTGCTGGCCTTGGTGAACGACATCCTGGATTTCTCCAAGGTCGAGGCGGGCAAGATGACGCTTGATCCGCAGCCTTTCCGGCTCGACCGGCTGATGCGCGACCTTGCCGTCATCCTGTCCAGTAATGTGGATCACAAGGGCATAGAAGTCCTGTTCGACATCGACACCGCAGTCCCCCCGGTTCTGTTAGGCGACTCCATGCGCCTGCAGCAGGTCCTGATTAATCTGGGCGGCAACGCCGTCAAGTTCACCGCCGAAGGTCAGGTGGTGATTGCCGTGCGCTGTTTGCAAAGTGAGGAGGCCCACTGCACGGTCGAGTTTGCCGTGCAGGACTCCGGCATTGGCATCGCACCCGAGAATCAGGCGCATATCTTTACCGGATTTTCTCAAGCCGAAGCCTCCACCACGCGCAAGTTTGGCGGGACCGGTCTGGGGCTCTCCATCAGTCAACGTCTGGTGGGGCTGATGGGAGGCGAAATGCGACTGGCGAGCGTATTGGGGGAGGGCAGCACTTTCTCCTTCGCACTGCAAATGCCAACCGTGTTCCCCATTCCAGAGGCATTGGCGTCATCGCATCCAGCGACTGTAGGAACCCACCGTGTACTGGTGGTGGACAACAATCCGGTGGCCCGCAAACTGATGGCGCGCACCACCAGCCATTGGGGTTGGTCCACGGAAGTGGCCGACTGTGGTGAGGCGGCTTTAGGGACCATTCAAGACGCCCTCAATCCGGGAGGCGTGCCCTTTGATGTCATCTTTATGGACTGGCAAATGCCGGGCATGGATGGCTGGGAGACGACCCGGCAATTGCGCGCCCTGTACACCGCGCAATCCGCTACGCAGCCGGTGGTGGTCATGGTCTCGGCCAATAACCGGGAGGCACTGGAGCAGCGCACCGAAGAAGAGCAGTCCATGCTGAACGCCTTTTTGATGAAGCCGGTGACGCCTTCCATGTTGCTGGACGCGGTGCTGGACGCCAGCGGTTCAGGCTCTGGTGTGCGCCGCAATCGACGCGCTGGCTCGAGCAAGCGCCGTCTGTCGGGTATGCGCCTTTTGGTGGTCGAAGACAACTTGATCAACCAGCAGGTGGCCGAAGAGTTGCTCATGACCGAGGGTGCATTGGTGGCATTGGCGGCCAACGGCCGACTCGGCGTAGACGCCATCTTGGCAGCCGCTTCCAGCAAACAGTTCGACGCGGTGTTGATGGACATGCAAATGCCGGTGCTCGATGGTTTTGGTGCCACACGTGAGATTCGCCAGCAACCGCAGTTTGCCAGTCTGCCGATCATTGCCATGACCGCCAATGCCATGGCGTCTGACCGTGTCGAGTGCCTGGCTGCAGGCATGAATGAACATGTCGGCAAGCCGTTTGATCTGGATAACCTGGTACACACCCTGTTGCGGGTGACGGGTTATGTGGCGCCAGAGTTTGTACCGGCGCAGCTTCCTGTGGCTGCCGCTGCCCCAGCAAAAGTGGCGGTTGAAGTAGCGCAGGTCGATGGGCTGGACGTGGCAGGCGCCGTGGACCGCATGGATGGGCTGACGTCACTCTATGAGCGCTTGGCGCAGCAGTTTCTGGAGACGCTCGAAGAACAACTTGCCGAACTGCAGGGCGCAATTCGCGTGGATAGGGCGCAGGCGACCTTGCTGGCGCACACCCTCAAGGGAACTGCGGGCGTGCTCGGTGCCACACACCTCTCGCAAGCCGCCGCGGCTCTGGAAAAACTATGCAAGTCGGGCGATGCGGACGATGCAGCATTGCAGGCCGAAGGAAGGCACGTCGAAGCCGTTGCCAAAGCCCTTGCGCCTCTTATGCAAGCCGCATTAAAAAAATTCGCCGGCGCGCAACCGGTCGCGCACCAGGCTGAAACAGTTCACACCGCCGGCCAAGCCTTGGTTCAGGCGATGGCCGAGTTGAAGCCCTTGGTAGCGGCGGAAGATTTTTCGGTGCTGCAAAAATTTGCCGAACTGCGAACGGTTTTGGCCGAGTTGCCCGAGGCGCTATTTTCGCCTTTGGAAGAGGCATTGCAAGATCTGGATATGCAGGGGGCTCAGCAAGCCTGTGCTGCCATTGACGATTGGACCGCATGCCTACCAATGACCTGATTTTTGAAAACAGCTTTGAACATGCTGCGGTGGGCATGGCCCATCTTTCGTTGACGGGAGCCTGGTTGCGGGTGAACCGCAAACTGTGTGAAATCACGGGCTATAGCGCTGAAGAATTGATGGCCCTGGGCTTTCAGGGAATTACCCATCCCGACGATTTAGCCCGTGACCTGGCGCATCTGGAGCAGTTGCTGTTGCGCAACATCACCCAGTACGAAACGGAAAAGCGTTACGTGCGTAAGGATGGCGGTGTTATCTGGGTGGCGTTGCATGTGTCGATCGTTCTGGATGCCAATGGGCAACCGGCCTATGGCATTTCGGTGATACAGGAAATCAGTGCCCGCAAGAAGGCTGAACTGGAGATTGCGGTCACGTACCAGCGTTATCTGGCGCTGTTTGAACAAATGCCAGAAGGTGTGTTGCTGGTCGACTCCGAGCTACGCATCATTGGACATAACCGGGAGGCAGAACTGCAACTGCAGTACAGCGCCGAAGAACTGCGCGCCCTGCACATATTTGACATCGAAGCCATGGACGACATGGAAGCCATTGCGGCAAGACGCAAGCGATTGGAGGCCATTGGGCGGGACGACTTCGAATCCATTTACCGGAGGGGCACGGGCGAGTTAATGGATGTTGATGTATCGGTCAAACTGATCCATTTGCTGGATGGCCAACTGATGTTCCAGGTCTTGTTCCGTGACATCAGTGAGAAAAAGCATGCGGCGCTGCTGATCGAAAAGATGGCCTATGGTGACCCGCTCACAGGCTTGGCAAATCGCACCCTGCTTGCGGAACGGTTGAATCAGGCCATGCTGGGGGCGCACCGACGCGGCCATTTGTTGGCGGTGGTTTTTCTGGATCTGGATGGTTTCAAAGCCATTAATGATCAATATGGCCACCAGAGCGGGGACCTGTTGCTGCGCGCCCTGGCGGCACGCATGAAAGTGGGTTTGCGTGAGATCGACACGCTGGCCCGTCTGGGGGGCGATGAGTTTGTTGCGGTTTTTCAGGATGTTCCGGATGCACAGGCCAGTGTTCCGATGCTGGAGCGCCTGCTGTCGGTCTGTTCTCAGCCGGTGAATTTGGGCACGATGGCGCTGAAGGTGTCGGCCAGCCTGGGGGTCACCTTTTATCCGCAGACCGACGCTGTGGATGCCGATCAGCTGCTGCGCCAGGCCGACCAGGCCATGTACCAGGCCAAACTCGCTGGCAAAAACAGATACCACGTGTTTGATGCCGAAAAGGACCGCACCGCGCGTGGCCACCACGCCAGTCTGGAGCGCGTGCGAACGGCTTTGCAGAACCAGGAGTTTGTGCTGCATTACCAACCCAAGGTGAATATGAAAACCCGGGCGCTGGTGGGTGTGGAAGCACTGATTCGCTGGCAGCATCCGGTGGAAGGTTTGCTGGCGCCGGGCCTGTTCCTGCCGCTGACTGAAAACGACCGGCTGTCGGTCGACATCGGAGAGTGGGTTATCCACCAGGCACTCTTGCAACTGGCCGAGTGGCAGACGCAAGGGCTGCAAATTCCTATCAGCGTGAACATCAGCGCGATGCAAGTTCAGCAGCACGATTTCATTCACCGCTTGCAGGACTGCATGCAAAAATTCCCGGCGCTGAACCGCAACGCCTTGCAGCTGGAAATACTGGAAACCAGTGCCTTGGAAGACGTTGAGCAAGTGGCCAGATTTGTGACGCAATGCAAAGACCTGGGTGTCGACTTTGCGCTGGATGATTTTGGCACCGGCTATTCGTCACTGACCTACCTGAAGCGCCTTCCTGTGGCGGTGGTCAAGATCGACCAAAGCTTTGTCCGCGACATGCTGCTGGACCAGGACAATAAGTCGATTCTGGACGGCATCTTGTGGATCATGCGCCAGCTTCAACGCAGCGTGATTGCCGAGGGTGTCGAGACGCTGGCACACGGTCAGGCGCTGATGGACCTGGGCTGCGAATTGGCGCAGGGCTATGGCATCGGCAGGCCCATGCCGGTGGCAGATTTGCCAGCCTGGAAAGCGCGTTGGGAGAACGACCTGGACTGGAAAGAAGTGGCCTTGGTCCCGCGCACGGCTATTTGAAAGTTTTCAGTGGTCCGGCCGAAAGGCGCTTTCGCTGAAGAAGCGATATCGGTTTCGCCCAGTTTGCTTGGCCAGATACATGGATTGGTCGGCCCGGCGGAGCAGCAGGTCGGCGTGTGTGCCATCGCGCGGATAGACCGCCACACCCATGCTGGCCGAGACCTGTATTTCGGCATCGCCCAGCGTCACCGGATCGGCCGCGGCCTGTAGCAGACGCTCCAGCACGGGCTCGGAGTCCGCCGGTTGATCCAGGTCTGCCAGGACCACCACAAACTCGTCACCGCCGATGCGGGCCAGGGTGTCGCCCACACGCAGAGCACCTTTCATG
>CAIQEX010000502.1 GCA_903870955.1 uncultured beta proteobacterium | reverse complement strand
GACGACCTGCCGCAACTGAAGAAGACCGAGAAACACGACATCGACGTGGTGATTGACCGCGTCAAGGTGCGCCCCGAACTCAAGCAGCGCCTGGCGGAGAGTTTTGAAGCCGCGCTACGTCTGGCCCAGGGCCGCGCCATTGCGCTCGAAATGGATTCGCTCCAAGCGGCGGAGACCGGCAAGCAAATCGAGCATTTATTTAACGCCAAGTTCGCCTGCCCGGTCTGCAGTTACTCCATCAGCGAGTTGGAACCACGCCTGTTTTCCTTCAACTCGCCGGTAGGTGCCTGCCCGAGTTGTGATGGGCTGGGTCAGCAGGATTTTTTCGATCCGGAGCGGGTCGTGGCCTTCCCCACACTGAGCCTGGCCAGTGGTGCCATCAAGGGCTGGGACCGGCGCAATGGCTACTACTTCTCGATGCTGGAAAGCCTGGCCAAGCACTACAAGTTTGATATTGACCAGGGCTTTGACACCCTGCCGGAGGCCGTGCGGCAGGCGATTCTGTTCGGCTCGGGCGAGGAAGAAATCAAGTTCCATTACGTGATCGACTCGGGTGCCTCGCAGGGCAAAAAGCTCGCCAAAAAGCACCCCTTCGAAGGCATCATCCCCAACATGCAGCGGCGCTACCGCGAGACCGACTCCGCCATGGTGCGTGAGGATCTGGCCCGCCTGCGCAGCACCCAGCATTGCCCGGACTGTGACGGCAGCCGCCTGCGCATTGAGGCGCGCAACGTCAAGATCGGTGAAGGCGATCAGGCGCGCGCCATTTTTGAGATCAGCCGCATCACGTTGCGCGAAAGCTTTGCCTACTTCAACACCCTGACCATGCACGGCTCGCGCGGTGAGATTGCCTCGAAGGTGATCCGTGAAGTGGGCTTGCGCCTGAAGTTCCTGAACGACGTGGGCCTGAATTATCTGAGCCTGGACCGCAGCGCCGAGACGCTCAGCGGTGGCGAGTCGCAGCGCATCCGCCTGGCTAGCCAAATCGGCTCGGGCCTGACCGGTGTGATGTATGTGTTGGACGAGCCCAGCATCGGCCTGCACCAACGCGACAACGACCGCCTGATTGAAACCTTGAAGCATTTGCGCGACATCGGCAACAGCGTGCTGGTGGTGGAGCATGACGAGGACATGATGCGCGCTGCCGACCATGTCATCGACATGGGGCCAGGTGCTGGTGTCCATGGCGGCCGCGTAATTGCGCAGGGCACGTTTGACGACGTGAAGGCCACGCCGGAATCCCTCACCGGCCAATACCTTGCCGGTACGTTGAAGATTGAAGTGCCGAAGCGCCGCACGCCCTGGCTACCCACGCAGCAACCCACCGCCGCAGAAAAGAAAGTCGTCGCCAAAGGTGCCCCGAGCAAGGCTGCGCTGGCCTGGGCCGAGCGCCATGCCGCGCATCTGGCCACGCAGGGCGACCTGCAAGCGATTCGCATCATCGGTGCCAGTGGCCACAACCTGAAGAACGTGAGTGCCGACTTTCCGGTCGGCCTGCTGACCTGTGTCACCGGTGTTTCAGGTTCGGGTAAATCCACGCTGGTGAACGACACGCTGTACGCCGCTGTGGCGCGCCAGCTCTACCGGGCACACGACGAGCCGGCGGCGCATGAGGCCATCGAAGGCATCGAGCATTTCGACAAGGTCATCAATGTGGACCAGTCGCCGATTGGCCGCACGCCCCGCAGCAACCCGGCCACCTACACCGGCCTGTTCACGCCCATCCGCGAACTGATGGCCGAGGTGCCCATGGCGCGCGAGCGTGGCTACAGCGGCGGACGCTTCAGCTTCAACGTGGCCGGTGGCCGCTGCGAGGCTTGTCAGGGCGACGGCATGGTGAAAGTGGAGATGCACTTTCTGCCCGATGTCTACGTGCCTTGCGACGTATGTGCTGGCCAGCGCTACAACCGCGAGACACTGGAAGT
>CAIQEX010000501.1 GCA_903870955.1 uncultured beta proteobacterium | reverse complement strand
CCAACCGCATCAACCTGGGCTTTGCCGCAGGCAACAATCTGGCCGCAAAAAGTGCCAGTGGCCGCTACTTGCTATTGCTCAACCCCGATGCAGTGCCCGCACCCGGTGCGCTGGCGCAAGGCATTGCGCTAATGGACGCGCATCCCGAAGCGGGCATGGCCGGCGGTGAGCTGCGCAACACCCGTGGCGAGCGCGAGCCCTCGGCGCGCATGTTCCCCACGCTGCGTGACGAAATTTTCACCATGTCCGGCCTGGCTGCCAAGTATCCGCAGAGCCGCACGTTTGCGCGGCTGGACCGGCGCTGGGCAGACCCCGAGCAGGACGCGGCGGTGGACTGGATTCCCGGCGCCTTCGTGTTTCTGCCGCGCAACGTGTTTCTGAAACTGAGCGGCTTTGATGAACGCTTCTTCATGTACTACGAAGAAGTGGACCTGTGCCGACGCCTGCAGCAAGCCGGCTATTCCGTCCTGTATTGGCCGCGCCTCAAGGCCGTGCACATCGGCGGCGCTTCAGCCAAGACGGTGACCAGCGCCCGCGTCTCACGCGCGGGCTCGCAACTGGAGAGCTGGCGCATGCGCAGCGCCATGCTGTATTACCGCAAGCACCACGGCCTGTCCGGTGCGTTCGGTTTGATGGCGATCGAGTGGGTTTGGCACCGCCTGCGCGGACTGCGCGCTGCGTTGCGCCGCCAAACCGACAAGGCCAGCGACATGGCGATGCACTGCAGCCAGTTGCGTCAAGCCTGGACCGACACGCACTCCGGCACCACCAGCCCGGTCAAGCCGTGGTAGCCGCAGCCTTACCGGACACCAGCCGCGCCTTGCAGCGCCGCATGTGGCACGCAGCCGCCTGGCTGGTGGGCAGCAATGTGACATCGCAAGCGCTGCGTCTGCTCAGCAGCCTGGTGCTCACACGGCTGCTGTTGCCCGAGTCCTTTGGCCTGATGGCTGCGGTGCAAACGCTGTACTTTGGGCTGGTCATGTTTTCTGATCTGGGCGTCTGGCAAAGCGTGGTCACGCACCCGCAAGGCGAACAGCCAAAATTTCTGGGCACCGCGTTCTCCGTCCAATGCGTTCGGGGACTGCTGCTGGCCGCCATCGTGGCGCTGATTGCGTTGGGCCTCAAGCTCAGCGCCCTCTATGCACCGTTTCGGGCCGATACCGTCTACGCCGATGCGCGACTGCCCGCCATGGTGCTGGTCTTCGCACTCAGTGCCGTGTTGCAAGGGCTTGAGTCGATGCACATTGCCACCGCGCAGCGCGCCCTGCAAACCCGACTTCTTACGCGCCTGGAACTCCTGACGCAACTCGCCGGCATGCTGGTCACCATCGGCTGTGCGGGGTGGACGCATTCGGTCTGGAGCCTGCTGCTGGGTACCGTCACAGCGACGCTGGCGCGCACCGTGCTCAGCCACACCCTGTTTGATGGCCCGGCCTACAAGCCCTGCTGGGACCGCGCCAGCCTGCGCGACATCGTGGGCTTTGGCAAATGGATATTTCTCTCGTCCATCATCGGCTTTGCCGCTGCGAATGGCGAAAAGCTCATCATGGGCGGCACCTTGGCAGCGCAGTACTTTGGTGTGTTCTCCATTGCCTCGCTGTTGCTGGCGGCCATCGTCGGTCTGGTGGGCAACCTCAATGCGCACCTGGTGTTTCCCAGCCTGAGCGAAGCACTGCGCAACGGGGATGCCGAGGCGCACAAGGTGTACACCCGCGTGCAGCAACTGGCCGATGCCATCCTGGGCAGCATTTCCGGCTTGACGCTGGTGCTGGGCGGTTGGGTGGTGCAGGTGTTGTACGACACGCGCTATGCCGAAGCCGGATGGATGCTGCAGTTGCTGGCCCTGGGTCTGGTGGCCATGCGCTACCAGGTGCTGGAGCAGATGATGTTTGCCCGCAACCGACCCGGCTGGGTCACCTTGAGCAACACGCTGCGTGCGCTTGCACTGGTGGTGCTGGTGCCGCTGGCCTATGCGTGGGGCGGCGTGCAGGGAGCCGTGCTGGCCGTGGTGGCAAGCCAGTTTGCCGGTTGGCCTGTAGCCCTGGTCTTCAAGGTGCGGCATGGCCTGATGTCCTGGAAATCCGAGGCCGTCTGGCCGCTGGCCCTGCTGGTTAGCAGCGGCCTGGGTTGGCTTATTCACCAGTTGCTCAGTGCGTTTTTGCGCTGAACAGCACACTCCATTTCTGCCATGCGCTTTACTTTTTTATTACCCTGCGACAACTTCACCGGTGGCGCGCGTGTCGTCGCGGTGTATGCCAGCGAGCTACAAAAACTCGGCCACGAGGTGCTGGTGATTACCTGTGCCCAAGACCGGTTGCCCTGGCGCCAGCGACTGCGCGCGTGGTTCGCCCCGAGCCGGCCTCCAGGCCCGCTCGGCCACATCGAACTCTCGGGTGTGCCGCACAAAGTGATGGACCGCCTGGGCCCCATTACCGCCCGGGATGTGCCCGAAGCCGACGTGGTGGTGGCCACCTGGTGGGAGACAGCGGTCTGGATGCATGGCTTCCCCGAGGCCAAGGGCCGCCGGGTGCACCTGATCCAGGGCTACGAAAGCTGGTTTGGCCCGCAGGTGCTGCCGCAACTGCATGCCGCTTTGCGCCTGCCCAACACCAAGATAGCCATCTCGCGCGGACTGGCACAAACCATCGAGGCAGAGCTCGGACCGCTGGACATCAAGGTGGTGCCCAATGCGGTCGATCTGCAGCAGTTCAACGCGCCCTTGCGTGCGCGCAACAGCCCGACACGCGTCGGCTTTATCTATGCGCATGCCGCCATCAAAGGCAGCGACATCTGTATTGCCGCCTGTGAATTGGCGCGCCAGCAAATTCCCGATCTGCAGGTGTTGGCCTTTGGCACCGAGGCGGTGTCTGCAGAGTTGCCGTTGCCGGTGGGTGCGCAATACTTCTACCGCCCGGCGCAGCAGGAGTTGCGTGCGCACTATGCGGCTTGCGACTACTGGTTGTTTGGCTCGCGTCTGGACAGCTTTGGCCTGCCCATTCTGGAAGCCATGGCCTGTCGCACCCCGGTCATCGGCGTGCCGATTGGCGCCGCGCCCGATCTGATTGCGCAAGGTGGTGGGGTGCTGGTACACAACGAATCTGCCGAAGACATGGCGCGTGCCATCGTGGCCTTGTGTCGTGATTCCCATGCCGCCTGGCAAACCCTGTCAGACCGGGCCCATGCCACAGCCCACGCCTATTCGTGGACCGATGCCACACACAGCTTGCTGGGTGTGCTGACGGTAAAGGCGTAGTGCACCCCGCCGACCGGCGTGCACAGTGTTGTCAAGCGCCGCTAGGTGGCCCGATCAGCCGGCGTGGCCTGGATGTCGGTAACGGCTTGAGCCAGGCGTTGAAGCGCGGACTGAAAGAGCAATTCCTGGCCTGCCTGCTGTGCCTCCATGGTCTCGCGGGCCAACCGACTCAAGGCCTCAAAACCGTAACCACCTGCTGCACCGGCCAGGCGATGCAGGGCCACATGGCAGGCCTGTGCATCGGGTGCGTGTTGAATATCGTGCAGACGTTGCGCCAGACCAGCGACAAAGGTTTGCTGTATTTTTAGAAACTGTTCGGCGAAGGCAGGGCCCAGACCCGTTGGCACGCTAGCCACGCCCGTGTTCCCAGTAAATGCGGATGTTTTGCGGCAACGCCACCGGATCGAACGGCTTGACGATGATGCCTGTGGCACCACATTCCAATAGCGCCTCGACCTCATCCTGCATCGCCTTGGCGGTCAGGAAGACGATGGGTACGCCCTTCATCGCGGGCAGCGCGCGCAACTTGATCAGCGTTTCCGGGCCGCTCATCTCGGGCATCATCACATCCAGCAACACCAATTGCGGTCGGAACGATTCCGCCCGCTCCAGCGCCTGTGGACCACTTTCGCACAGGCTGAGCGTGAAACCGCCCATGCCGCCCAAACTGAAATCCAGGATGGTGCGAATGTCGGCATCGTCCTCCACACACATCACGCGCTCAAACATGTCCATGGGGTATGTCTCCGCTGGGTCCGGACAGCGCAGCCCGCACCTGGTTAATGATTTCATGGCGCGTTGTGGCGGATGCAGAAACCAGGCTAATGCCATGGCGTGCGGCAAAGGCGCCGTCCAATGCGTCACTCAGCAACAGAATGCGCTCGGCTTGCTGCATCTGCAGCAGGCGTGTGCAGAATGCATCCGCCGGCCCTTGTGCCTGCGGGTTGGCGAGCAGGGCAGCAGGCGGTCCACGCCGGCGCACCAGCGCGTCGGCGGCGCCCAGGCTGTTGACCCGCTCCACATGGCCCAATTCCGAGAGCCAGTCCGCCATGCGTTCGAGCCATTGGTGGTCCTGGGCGATGCACAGAATCCAGGGTGCTTCCTGCGGTTGCGACAGGCGCGGCAGCGTGACCCGAAAGGTGGCACCACCCTGTGGACCCGACTCCGCCTGGATCGTGCCGCCCATTTTTTCCACCAGCATGCGGCTGATATACAGGCCCAACCCGGTGCCGCCAATGGCGCGCTGGTCCGAGCTATCGGCTTGGGTAAACTTTTCAAATAACTTCTTGCGAAATGCCGGATCAATGCCCGGCCCTTGGTCCACCACGTCGACATGCAGATGGGAATCGCGCTGCAATAGCTCGACGCGCACCACGCGGCCTTTGGGCGTGTGCTTGATGGCGTTGGACAGCAGATTGGCCATGATTTGCAGAAACCGGTCAGGGTCCACCTGCGCCTTGCAGGGCATGGCGTCATCCTCAAAATGCAAGGTGACCTCACCGCGCTGCGCATAGCCGGCGTTGGCGTTGATGGCCTCCCGGATCAGTGGGGCCAATGCGCTTGGTCGCTGATTGAACGGCATGCGATTGCCTTCCAGCTTGGTCAAGTCCAGCACATCGTCAATCAGGCGGCTCAACCGGTCACCGTTGCGTTTGGCCACATGGGCCAGCTCCAAAGCCCGCCCAGGCAGCGCGCCACCGGCACCGGCTGCCAGCAGGCCCAGCGCGCCCAAAATGGAAGTCAGCGGGGTGCGCAACTCGTGGCTGACGGTGGCCAGAAATTCATCTTTCATGCGCTCCAGTCGGCGCGACTCGCTCAAGTCATGCAGGGCAATGGTGCAAAACGCCTGGTCGCCCATATTCCAGAAATTGTGGGAGATGAAAAACGGTGTTTTCACACCCTGTCGTACATCGATATCCACGTTCGTCTGACCCAGCAGAAAAGCCATGTCCGATCCGGTCAGCTGCGTGATCGAAACGCCTGCCTTCAGTTGCTCTTCGTCCAGTCCAAACAGGCGTCGTGCGGCGCGATTGAGTTCACTGACGCGGCCGTTTCGGTCTGTGGTGATGATGGCATCGGCAATGTGTTCGTGAATCGCATGCTGGCGCTGGGCCATCAGCGACACACTGGCCTGCAGGCCTAGCACGCGCTGGTACTGGCGCAGCTTGGCCTGCAAAATCGCGGGATTAACCGGTTTGAGCAGGCAATCGGCTGCGCCACTGGCCAAGGCATGGGCGTAGTGCTCGTCACCCTGCAACGCGGACAACACAATCACGGGAAGCCATTGGCCGGTGACACGCTGGCGTATGGCGCGGGCCACTTCAAAGCCGTTCATGCCCGGCATCAGCAAGTCCAGCAACAGCACATCCGGGTGCTGGGTCGCGATCAATTGCAAGGCCGCCTCTCCGCTCTCCGCCTCGATGGCTTCATGGCCAAGACTGCGCACCGTCTGCAGCAGTTCCTGGCGGCTGGCGTCGATATCGTCGGCAACCATGACCTTCATGGATGCATGGGCGTGGGCGGACGCGGGAACGGACGGAGAGGGGGTATTTTCGAAATTCACAATCCGGTCACATGTTGGGGACGGCACTGAACTGTAATTGGCATGTTGAGTTAACTGTAACCGCATCCCGAGCTACGAAAAACATGAAAACACCCGAACTGCCTCAGATTCCCAGCCAGCGCGCCAGCCAGTTTCAGGCGGCCAAAAAACGTCTCCTGTGGCGCATCAAAGTGGGCACCTTGAATGTGCTTAAACGTGGCATGGACATCGCCTTGGTGCTGCCCGCCCTGGTTTTGTTGGCACCGCTTTTTTTGCTGGTGGCGCTGTGCATCCGCTTGTATGACGGCGGCCCGGTGTTGTATTGGCAAAAGCGCGTGGGACGCCGCGGGCGCGAGTTCGCATTTCCCAAATTCCGCTCGATGTGTGTGGATTCGGACGCCGTGCGCGCCAAAATTGCGGCCATGAACCAGCACGGTGCCAATGGCATCACCTTCAAAATGAAGCGTGACCCGCGCATCACCCCCACCGGGCGCTTTATCCGCCGTTTCAGCATCGACGAGTTGCCGCAGCTGTGGTGCGTGCTCGTCGGCCAGATGACCCTGGTCGGGCCACGTCCGCCAATGCCATCGGAAGTCGCCCAGTACAGCCTGCGTGACCGTGAGCGCCTGCGTGTGGTGCCAGGCTTGACCTGTTTCTGGCAGGTCAACGGTCGCTCCGAAATTCCCTTTGATCAGCAGGTGGAAATGGACCTTGACTACATCCATCAGCGGTCGGTTTGGACCGATATCAAGCTTCTATTCAAAACCATCCCTGCCGTTCTTTTTGGCCGCGGCGCCTATTGACGCCGGCTTGTACTTTTCTCAGCACGAAACCACCCATGCAAGATTCCCTTCATTCCACCCCCAAGCCTGCCCGTGTGGTGTTGTTCATGACCCATGGGCGACCCGCCGACGTGCCGGGCGAAGACCAGCCCCTGGCCTGCCTCTTGCCCATGGGATCCTCAAGCTTTGCAGAGCGCGTCATGGACAGTTGTGCACTGGCCGGGCTGCGCCAGGTCGATGTGGTGGTTAGCGAGCACCCCGAAGCTTTGCGCCGCATCCTGCAGGACGGTGCACCCTGGGGCATCCGAATCCAGTGGCACCACGCCAAGGATTCTGCTTCTCCCTACAAAGTGCTGCGCGGCATGTCCCTGGATCCGACCCAGCGCATTGTGCTGGGACACGCGCACCAATGGGTGGCCAGTCGCATCGTGCGCGAACTGGTAGACGCCAATGGAGCGGCTTTGCACATGGCAAATGACGTGGCGTGGACCGGCTGGTTTAGCGCCGATGCAGCCGCCGTAACCGCGCTGGGCCCGCACCAGGACTATGCGTCGCTGTCCCTGCGGGTGCGCAGTATGCACGCCGCCCGTTGCGTGATTGCGACCGAGGCGGAGCATGCGCAATGCCTGAGCGGTACGGATTTGCTGTCGGCCCAGGCACACGCACTGGACGCCACGCAGGAAGCGTGCATTCCCGCGTCCTGGCTAACCATGCCTTGGGGTGCGGCAAGCCCCGATGCCGTGATTCATGCTGACGCCGCGATTCACGGCCCGGTGCTGATTGGCCCCGCCTGTGTGGTGGAAGCCGGGGCCGAGTTGGGACCGGGCACGGTGCTGGCGCGGGACGTCTATGTGGCCCGTGGTGCGCTTGTGCGGCACTCGCTGGTCATGGCCAATACCTATGTGGGCGGCCAGATCACACTCGAAAATTCCCTGGCGCAGGGCAACTCCATTCAAAGCCTGAAGTGGTCGGTGCGTACCGTGCTGAGCCCCGAAGACGCCATGATGGCCACTTTGCGCAGCGCCCCACGCACCACAACACCGTGGTTTTCGCGGGCCGTGGCGCTGCTGGTGGCGCTGGTGCTGGGCCCGCTTTTGCTGCCCGCACTGTTGTTGCAATGGCTCAGCAACGGCCGTGGGCTTTGGCGCCAGGTCGAAGTGGTGCAGTCGCGCGTGCGTGTGCGCGAACAGGATCGCCTGACGCAAGTCAGCGTGCGCCTGCCGCATAGCACGCGCCCGCTGGACCGTTGGATGGCCCACTACGGTGCATTGCTGGATATCGCGCAGGGCCGACGCAGCTGGTTTGGTTTGCGTCCCCGCCAGGAACCGGAATGGTATGCCCTGGGACGGGACTGGCAGGAGCTTTTCAGCCGTACCGCCATTGGCCTCATTCATGCACCGGCCTGGACCGAAAAGGGTGGCCAGCTCGACAGTGAGTCCTATGCCGCCGCAGATGCCTTCATGGCGGTGCAATCCACCCTGTCCGGGCGTGTCAAAATTCTCTATGCCCATGCGTGGCGCAGCCGATGACCCGACAAGCGGCAGACGGCCAGTCACCATTCATGAGGGCCCCATTGTTCGATCACACCAGGAAGGTAAGGCGGCATGACTGACATCAAAAGGCTGCTCCAACGCAATCGCCTCTTCCTGGAAATTCTGGGAATGGTGGTGCTGGGCGAGTTTGCCGTCATGCTTTTTTTGGACTACCTGGCGCCAAGCGGGAGTGCGCTGCAGGTCGAGTTGCTGGACGCGTTCAGTCTGGCGCTTCTGGTCGGCCCCTTCATTTTCTGGCGCAGCCGCGCGGTGCACGGCCGCGAGGTACAAATCCTGTCAGAGGCGGTTCAACTTTCCAGTACGGCCGTCTTGCTGCTGGATATCGACGGGCGCATTGACTGGTTAAACGCCGGCTTCACGCAGATGAGTGGCTACACGCTGGAGGAAGTCATCGGCCGCAGGCCGAACGAAATACTGGACAGTGGCCAGACGGACGCAAAAGTTTTGGCAACCCTCAAGACCAGCCTTGGTGGGTGCCAACCCTGCAGGGCCATCGTCTGCAACCGGCACAAGGATGGCAGCCACTATTTCGTCGATGTCGACTTCAGGCCACATTACGACAAACGCGGCAAGCTGGTCGGATTCATCGAAATCTGCACCGACATTACGGAATTGAAGCGGACCGAGCGCGCGCTGGAGGCGAGCCTGCGTGAATCAAGGGCTTTGCTTCAAACCATGAATACGCATGCCATTGTTTCGGTCGCCGACCGCTCTGGTCGGATCATGGATGTCAATGCGGCCTTCTGTGCCATTGGCGGCTACAGCGCTGAGCAATTGATCGGGCAAGACCACAAAATTCTGAACTCCGGCACGCACTCGCCTGAGTTCTGGTTATCCATGTGGGCGGACATCTCCAATGGACGGCCCTGGCGCGGTGAAATTTGCAATCGCAACAGCCAGGGTCAACTGTATTGGGTCGATAGCATGATTGCGCCGTTTCTCGGTGTTGATGGCCGCGTGGAAAAATATGTTTCCATGCGCCTGGACATCACTGCGCGCAAGGTTTCCGAGTTGGAGTTGGAAAGGCAAACGCAGTTGCTGGCCGAAGTCGTGGACGCGTCGCCCTATGGTGTGGCGGTATACGACGAACAGCAGATACTGCGTCTTCACAACGCACAATTCGAAGAAATGCTGGCTCTGCCGCCCGAATTGCTATCCAGGAAGCCCTGCTATTTTGCCGAGCAGATTCGCTACCAGTATGCGCGCGGTGACTACTCGGACGCACAGAGTTTAGATGCGGTGCTGGCACGTTTGCAGAACGCCATGGCAGCGAGAGAGAGTTTGATTCTGGAGCGACGCCAGTTCGATGGCCGCCATATCGAGTTGCGAGCCTATCCGATTGCTAACGGATGGACGGTGCTGAACTACCGCGACAACACCGAGCGAAAAGCTAAGCAACTCCAATTGGTCGAAGCTCTGGAGCGGGTACGTCTGGCCACGGAGAGTGCCGGTATCGGCATATGGTCCTTAAACACGGTAACGGGTGAACAGAGCTGGGACCAGCAGCAATACCGCCTGTTTGGTGTCGACGGCAAGACCCATGCTGCCCGCAAAATCTATGACTTGTGGTCTGAACACTTGCACCCAGAGGATGCTGAGGCTGCGCGCGAGGCGTTCCAGCACACCATCAACACCGGTCTGCCGTTTGATCACGTATTTCGCATCATCCGACCCGATGGCGCGGTGCGCTACATCAAGGCGCTAGGAAGCCCTCGCATGGACGCGGACGGACGGGTGGAATACATATTCGGCACCAACATGGATGTTACCGATGCCACCCTTCTGGCCGAGATCATGAAGGATGCGCGAGATAAGGCTGAAGAAGCGGTACTCGCGAAGACCCAGTTCATGACCAATATGAGCCATGAAATGCGCACCCCCATGAATGCGGTACTTGGCATTCTCAAACTGCTGTCCAGCAGCGATGTGAGTAGCATTCAGCGCAACTATATTGACAGTGCCAGACGGGCTTCACACATGATGGTGGTTCTGATTGACCAGGTGCTGGAATATGCACAGTTGAACTCAGGAATTGTTTTGCTGGTTCCCAAGCCGTTTCGGTTGGAGGAAGTCCTGCAACCGCTCTCGGACATGGTTTTGGGTAGCGTGGGAACCAAGGAAATCGAGGTGTTATTCGACTTGGATCCCCGTTTGCCGGCCTTTTTGTTTGGCGACAAGCAGCGGTTACAGCAGGTACTGGGCAACCTGCTGGGAAATGCGATCAAGTTCACCCTGTCTGGCGAAGTGATCTGCCGCATCGGCTTGCAAAACCCTGAGAGTGATTTCAGCCGCTTGACCTTTTGTATTCAGGATACCGGTATAGGCGTAGCCCCCGAACACAGGCAGCGCGTTTTTCAGAGCTTTACGCAGGTGGAGTCGACGACGACGCGCGCATTTGGGGGTGTCGGGCTGGGGCTGCCCATCAGTCAGCGGTTGGTTGAGCTGATGGGGGGAAGCATCGCGCTGGAAAGCACACTCGGCGTGGGCAGCAGTTTTACCTTTGCGCTGGATCTCGCAATGCCTGACGAAAATCCCGTACTTCAACCTGTTTTGAGCCCGCCGTCGCCTTCACAGGCGGTGCTGCTTGTGGATGACAGCCGGACTTCGCTGGATCTGATCAGCGAAATGGCCAGTCAATTGCAGTGGTGCGTCTCCACGACTGACAGTGCTATGGCGGCCATGGCGATGATTCAGAGCGGTCTTGCTCCGGGCGGCACGGCATTTACCTTGCTCCTGTTGGATTGGAATCTGCCTGACCTGGAAAGCACGCAGATGGTGCCGCAGATCAGGTCTTTGTACCGCGATGCCCAACAACCCCAACCGTGCATCATTCTGCTCAGCAACAACGCCAATCCGGTGTGCCAGCAACGCATGCTCGATTTGGCAGAGCAGGTCAATGCGAACCTGGCCAAGCCCTTCACCGCCAGCATGTTGCAGGCTGCATGGGCAGACGCCAAAGGCCGCATGCCTCAAGCAGCATTGCCAGCACTGCCAGCGCTGCCAGCGCTGCCAACGTTACCAGCCCCGCCTTTGCAGCCGCAGAGACTCAAAGGGCTACGGATATTGGCGGTGGACGATGTGGCGATCAATCAGACTGTGATCCAGCAGTTGCTGACCATGGAGGGGGCCGTCGTTACCCTGGCTGCCAATGGCAGGCTGGGCGTCGATGCCGCGTTGGCGGCTCCGATGGAGACGGGTTTTGATGTGGTTCTGATGGATATTCAAATGCCGGTGATGGACGGTTATGAGGCCACACGCCTGATCCGCAAGGTACCGCATCTGGTCAACCTCCCGATCATCGCGGTCACGGCCAATGTGCTGGATTCAGACATCGCCCAATGTCGTGCTGCTGGCATGAATCACCATGTTGGCAAGCCCTATGACCTCGACCAGCTGGTTGGGGTGAT
>CAIQEX010000500.1 GCA_903870955.1 uncultured beta proteobacterium | reverse complement strand
GCGTGCCATGCGTGCAGGCGCTGGCTGTCGCCACGCGACTGTTCGGCCAACAGTGCTGCGTAACTTTCCTTGACGGCGACCAGGAGTGCTTGGGCACGCTGTTCGAAACCCGTGTTGAACGCAAGCAGGGATTGGTCCGTGCTGGCGATCATGCGTTCGTGCATCAAGCGGGCTTCGCTGGCAATGCCGGTCATGGCAAGCTCGACGACGGGTTTGATGCTATCGGCCGCAATCTGCATGCTTTGCGACAGACTGCTGTGCAGCGATTGATCCACCGAGCGCGCCAGGTCGGTGTAGACGCTGTTGATGCTGCTGTGAAAGTTCTCCTGATTGGTCAGCAGACGTTCATTCATCTGCTGGCCCACGCGCTCCATCTGCAGCATCATGGCCTGCATTTTGTCTGCTATCTGGGGCAAGGCCTGGGATTGCAATTGCAAGGCCCGGAAGGTTTCCTGACGTTGGTAACTGTGCGAAAAACCGCGCAACTGCGTGGCAATTTTGCCGTCCAGTAATTGCGCGGCCTGCATCCTCTCGCGGCGGCTGAGCGCAGACAGCAAACCGAGCACCGCAGACGAAGCCACACCCGCAACCGAGGTGCCAAACGCCAGCCCCAAACCCTTGATCGGAGTGGCGAACGCATTGCGAATAGCCGCCAGATCCGAGGTGCCTTCCAGTGCGAACACCGCGCCCTTAAGCGTCACGACCATGCCCAAAAACGTGCCCAACATGCCCAGCATCACCAGCAGCCCCACCAGATACGGTGTCAGGGCGGGACCGGGCAAACCAACGCGTTCTCCTTCGACCCGCAAGCGCACCGGGTTTTGCAAGGACACGGGCACGCTGGCCAACCAGTCATTGAGCTCGCTCAGCCCTTCAGGAATAGCCAGGAGCGCGTTGACCAAGCCGGAACTGGCCTGCCTGAAACGGTGCAACTCCAATGCGCCAAATCCATACACGGCGGCTATCACGAGCGTGACCAGAAGCGCCAACAGGTTGGTTCCGATAAATCCGGCGGCGACCCACGCCAGGGCGATTGCGCCAAGGGCAAACGTAGCGGTGAAGAAATGTCTATTCATAGTGCGTTGGTTTTCTCGTGTTGCAGGGCTTCAAGCAGCCCCACAGCGGGTTGCAGGCGGAGATCGAGCTCAGCCAGCAACACGGTTTGTATTTCGGTGCAGAAACGCGCCGGCCACGCGCCAACGTGGGTTTCGGGCGCGGGGCTATCTGCGGGTTGCGCCGCACCCTGCACTTGCAGATGTTGCTGGCGCAAGTAGGCGAAACGCCGCTTCAAAATTTGCGGCAGTTTCGCCAACAGCATGGCTTCGCGCTCACTGAGGATGTGCTCGAATGCCCCATCCAGGGCGGCGAGTTGCTGCAGCGCCGGCGACAGGGCGGCAACGCTTTCGCGCACCCGGGAGCGCAAAGGCGGCACGCTCAGATCCATATCGCGCTGATGCGCCAGATAGTAACGGCGGTAAGGCTCGAACGCGCTATTCAGGTCCATGGGCATATCAGCCAGAGGCTTGGGCCATTCGATGCCACTTTGGCCCCGTTTGGGCGCTTCCGTTCGGCAAATCGCCTGCTCCAGACTGGCCCGTATCCGCGCGAAGTCTTCGGCGATATCCACCCCTTCATCCGCCGGCGATTCATCAAAACTCTTCGCCTGGGCGTTATGGACTGCGTACAAGGCGATGGCATCGGTGTAGTCCACCCACTGGCCCAGTTTTTCTGCAAACGGCAACCCAGGCGCTGGCGCCTCCAGGGCGGACAGGTCTGTCAGTGTGCGAAGCAGTCGGGAGCTATGGAAGTGGGTACGCGTCAGAACTCGCGTCATATCGGATAACTAGAAAGGACCCACCGGGGTGAGCCCTTCAATGGAGCGGTTTACCGCAAGCCAGGCTGTTGCGGATGAGGGCACGATGATACCGCATGAAGAAAACGCGCCCACCCGTCTAGCGGCCCGGGTTGACATGCCCTGTTCAAGCCGGTTTCATGGCCTCAGCCTGAATAGCCGTCAATGCGATGGTGAAGACGATGTCGTCCACCAGCGCACCGCGCGACAAGTCATTTACCGGTTTGCGCAAGCCCTGCAGCATGGGCCCCACGGACACCACATTGGCGGAGCGCTGAACCGCCTTGTATGTGGTGTTGCCGGTATTGAGGTCGGGGAACACAAAGACAGTTGCCTGCCCCGCTACCGCGCTGCCAGGGGCTTTTTGTGCGGCCACTTCGGGCACCGTGGCGGCGTCATATTGCATCGGGCCGTCGATCACCAAACCGGGCCATTTGGTATGGGCCAAGTCGGTCGCCGCGCGCACCTTCTCCACGTCGTCGCCCGAACCCGAGGCACCGGTGCTGTAGCTGATCATCGCGACCTTGGGTGTGATGCCAAAGGCCAATGCACTGTCGGAGCTTTGCTTGGCGATTTCGGCCAACTCGGGGGCTGTCGGGTCGGGGTTGATAGCGCAATCGGCATACACCAGCACCTGTTCCGGCATCAGCATGAAGAAGCACGAGGAAACAATCGATGAACCCGGTGCGGTCTTGATCAGTTGCAAAGCCGGTCGCACCGTGCTGGCCGTGGTGTGTATCGCACCGCTCACCAGGCCGTCCACATCACCCACCGCCAGCATCATGGTGCCCAAGGTGACGCTGTCTTCCAGCGCCACCTGCGCTTGGCCCAGGGTCAAGCCCTTGTTCTTGCGCAATTCCACCATGGGCGCCACATAGCGCTCAAGGATCTGTTCAGGTTCCAGAATTTCAAGCCCGGCGGGCAATTCAATCCCCAGTGAATCGCAGACTGACTGAACCACTTTACGGCGGCCCAGCAGCACGCACCGGGCAATGCCCTTTTGCAGACAGATCACCGCTGCGCGAATCGTGCGCGGCTCCTCGCCTTCGGGCAGCACGATGCGCTTGTTGGCAGCGCGTGCCTTTTGTATCAACTGGTAGCGGAAGGCGGGCGGTGACATATGGGTTGATACCGCCAGTTCCAATCCGGCGCAAATCGCGTCTCCATCCAGGTGCTCGGCCATGTTGTCGATCACCGCGTCCATCCGGCCCAAGTCGTCCGGTGGCACGGCCAGCGGCAAGCGACTGATGCGGGCTGCGGTGCCATAGCTGTCGCCATCGGTGCGCATGACCGGCAGGCCACTGTTGAAGGCCCTTGAGCCAAAGCGTTCAATGCGTTTGCTGATAAAGCTGTTGTGTGTCAGCAGAAGACCTGCAAGCTCGATGCCGTTGCTCTCGGCCAAGGCCGTCGCCAGGATCACGTCGTCCCGGTCACCGGCACTGATGACGAGGGCGCCGGGCGTCAGACGTGCGATGACTTCGCTCACCGAACGCGCGGCCAGCACGGTATCGCGCACGCGTCGGGTGGCAATCTGGCCTTCAATCATGATTTCCGCGCCCAGATGGCGGGCCACATCGATGGTGCGCGGAGTGACCAGCACCGGGTTGTCCTCGATGGCACCCCAAATGGGCACGCCTCCGAGTTGCGCCGATACGGCCTCTTTGTCGAAACCTGGGGCGGCGCGGTTGAAGATGACGCCCACGACATGGCGCCCGGCCCGGTTCACCTGGGCAATCATGTGTTGGGTCTGGGCAATGCCTTCTGCATCCGCCCCACTGGCAACCAGCACCACTTCGGCCTGCAGACTGCGCGCGATGTCGCCAGACAGGCGCGGTATAAAGGCCCGGCTCGGGTCGGCATGCATGCCCTCTACCACCAGCACGTCGCAGCCCTTGGAAGCGGACATCACCATGCTGACAATGTCTTCCAGCAGGTCATCGGTTTTGTCACCGTTGACATACTGGGTCACCAGACTCATGGGCAAGGGATCCGGCGTATTGGCAACCTTGCAGATGTCACGCGCAAACAGCACGGACGGTTCGCTCTCCGGGGTGAGCTTGGTCACTGGTTTGACAAACGCCACCCTTAACCCGCGCCGCTGCAAGGCCCGCAAAAGGCCAAGGGAAACTGAAGTAAGGCCGACGTTGGGCTGGGTCGCCGCAACGAAATAGGTACGCATGGAATGCCTCCGCTGAAAGTGTCGTTGCTATGGCTTGCCACAGCAACGACTGATCAGTGGATGATAACGCTAACTAGGGTTAACCCTATGGCTCTACGATGCGTGCGTCCTGTCTCAAGCAAGCACTGGCGAGCGAATCAAATGGTCAAAAGCGCTCAACGCCGCGGTGGCACCCGCGCCCGCTGCGACCACGATCTGTTTGTAAGGAACTGTGGTGCAATCACCGGCCGCAAAGACGCCGGGGACGTTGGTATGGCCCTTGGCATCGATCACAATTTCACCAAACTTGCTCAGTTCGACCGTGCCGGCGAGCCACTCGGTGTTGGGCACCAGTCCAATTTGCACGAAGACCCCCTCCAGTTCCACCCACTGCTCAACACCGGTGGCGCGGTCCTTGAAGCGAATGCCGTTCACCCGGCCATCGGCACCGGTAATCTCGGTGGTTTGGACATTCGTGTGCACGGTTACGTTCGGCAGGCTGTTGAGCTTCCTGATCAGCACGGCATCGGCCTTGAGTTGCTCGGCAAACTCGACCACGGTGACATGGGCCACGATGCCGGCCAGATCAATCGCTGCCTCAATGCCGGAATTGCCGCCGCCGATCACCGCCGTGCGCTTGCCCTTGAACAGGGGGCCATCGCAATGCGGGCAATAGGCCACGCCCTTGTTTTTGTACTCGGCTTCGCCGGGTACGTTCACGTTGCGCCAACGCGCACCGGTAGAAATAATCACGGTCTTCGATTTGAGCGAACCACCATTGGCGAGCTTCACCTCGATCAAGCCGCCCGCCTCTGCTGCGGGGAGAATGCTTTGTGCATGCTGCAGGTTCATGATGTCGACCGCATAGGACCGAACCTGTGCCTCCATCGCAGTGGCGAATTTGGGGCCATCCGTTTCCAGCACCGAGATGTAGTTTTCAATGCCCAGTGTGTCGTTCACCTGGCCACCAAAACGCTCGGCGGCCACGCCTGTGCGAATGCCCTTGCGTGCGGCGTAAACGGCAGCGGCCGCACCGGCCGGGCCACCACCGACGATGAGGACGTCAAAAGCCTCTTTGGCGGATAGCTTGGCGGCATCTTTGTCGGCCGATTGGGTATCCAACTTGGCGACAATTTCTTCGACCAGCATGCGGCCATTGCCGAACAACTGACCGTTCAAGTAGACGCTGGGCACAGCCATGATTTCGCGCGCCTCGACTTCGCCCTGAAAGGCACCGCCTTCGATGACCGTAGTTTTGACCTTCGGGTTGAAGATTGCCATCAGGCTCAGCGCCTGCACCACGTCCGGGCAGTTGTGGCAGGTCAGGCTCATGTAGACCTCGAAATTGAAGTCGCCATCGAG
>CAIQEX010000499.1 GCA_903870955.1 uncultured beta proteobacterium | reverse complement strand
GGTTGTTGACGATTGCCTTGATCTCGGCTGCAGCCTCAGGCGTGCAGCGTTCGTCGGCATCCAGGCTGAAAATCCATTCATGCGTGCAAGCGGCGATGGCTTGGTTGCGCAAGTCGCCAAAGCCTTTGAAGTCCACCTGCACCACGCGGGCGCCCATTTCGGTTGCGATGTCCTGTGTGCCGTCGGTGCTGTGCGAGTCAACCACAATGATCTCGTCGGCCCAACGGGCGCTTTCAATGGTCGCCCGGACTTTTTCCGCTTCGTTAAAGGCAATGATGTAGACGGAAACCAGGGACATTGAAGGTGATAACATCAAAAATTCGTTAGAAGCAGCCTGCCTTTTGGGGGCACAGCCTCGGGGCTTGAGTCTATTCCAAAATGCCATCAGTCGATTTGATCTCCCTAGTCATCACCACCTACAACCGCAGCGATGCGCTGGCTGTTGTATTGGACGCATTGGCGCTTCAGGATGACCGGCAGTTTGAGGTCATCGTCGCCGACGACGGCTCCACCGCAAGCCACCAAGACGCCATGCTGGCCGCCGCCAAGGCTAGCGGGTTGGCGTTGGTTCACGTATGGCATCCGGACGTGGGTTTTACCGCTTCGCGCGTGCGCAACCTGGGTGTTGCTGCTTCCAAGGGCAATTACGTTGTTTTCCTGGATGGTGACTGCGTTCCGGAAACCGATTTCGTGCGCCAGCATCGTCGCTTGCGTGAGGAGGGCTGTTTCGTCAATGGCAGCCGGGTCATGCTGTCAGAACGCTTGACCCAACAGGCACTGAACGGCCGTACCAAAGTTCCTGGTCGCAGTCTCTTTTTCTGGCTGGGGCAACGATTCTCTGGCGGTGCCAGCAAATTGGGTTCGCTACTGCGTTTGCCGGACTTCGCGGGCCGCACGCACGCCCGTTTCCAATGGAAGGGCATTCGCAGCTGCAACATGGGTGTTTGGCGTCAGGACTTTGAGGCCGTAAATGGCTTTGACGAGTCCTTCGTCGGCTGGGGCCATGAGGACGCAGACTTTGTCTTGCGTTTACACAATGCCGGTATAAAGCGCAAAAACGGGTTTTGTGCAACGGAGGTTTACCACCTCTGGCACAAGCAGGCCAGTCGAACCTCCGAGTCGGTAAACGCGGCGACCGTCAGGCTGCGTATGCAGAGTGCGCAGGTTCAACCAACAATTGGTTACAGGGAAAGCAAGGGTGCCGAAGATGTGGTCACTCGCAGATGGGGATAATCGCCGCACGATGAAGAAAATTTTCTCAATACTCCTGCTGGTTTTACTGCACGCCAGTGCTTGGGCGCAGTTCCGTGTGGAGGTCTCAGGTGTTGGACTGACGCAAATTCCGGTGGCGGTGGCCACTTTCAAGGGCGAGGACTCGTCGACACAAAAAATCTCCGCGATTGTGCAGGCCGATCTGGAACGCAGCGGCCAGTTCAGGGGTGTGGACACTACGGGGGTGGGACTGGATGAAACTTCGCGCCCTGACTTTTCGAACTGGCGTCAGAAAAACGCCGATGCCTTGCTCGCGGGCAGCGTTAACCGCTTGGCCGATGGGCGGTTTGACGTACGCATGCAATTGTGGGATGTGGTGCGGGGACAACCTTTGGGTTCACCCATAAGTAAAGCCGTGGTTCAAGCCGATTTACGGCTGGCGGCGCATGAAATTGCAGACTATGTGTATGAGAAGTTGACTGGCGACAAAGGCGTTTTTTCAACCCGTATCGCCTATGTCACCAAGCGCGGCCAAAATTTTAATCTGTGGGTTGCGGACGCCGATGGTGATGGTGCCCAAAGTGCCCTCAGCAGTTCAGAACCCATGATTTCTCCTGCCTGGTCACCCAATGGCAAACAGTTGGCGTATGTGTCTTTTGAAGCCCGCAAACCCACCATTTATGTGCACGATGTGGCAACTGGCAAGAGGCGGCTGGTTGCAAATTTCAAAGGCTCGAACAGTGCACCGGCTTGGTCACCGGACGGCAAGACGTTGGCTATCACGCTGAGTCGGGACGGAGGTTCGCAACTCAATCTGCTGGACGTGTCTGTGGTCGGTTCTGAACCCAGGCGGATTGCCCAATCAAGTTCTATTGACACCGAGCCGGTTTTCACAGCCGATGGCAGGTCGATCTACTTCGTCAGTGACCGTGGTGGTTCGCCCCAGATATACCGGGTGGGTCTTTCGGGTGGCAATCCGGAGCGGGTGACCTTCTCGGGAAGTTACAACATTTCTCCCGCACTCAGCCCTGATGGCCGTTGGTTAGCTTATATATCGCGTATCAATGGTGCGTTCAAACTGCAGGTGATGGAATTGTCGTCTGGCTCGATCAATGCCATTACCGATACGATTGCCGATGAGCGCCCCAGTTTTTCACCGAACAGCAGAATGCTGATCTACTCAACCCAGCAACAAGGAAAAGAAGCATTGATGACTTCCACTGTGGATGGAAAGATCAAAGCCAGGCTAGCGGGGCAGACGGGTGATATTCGGGAGCCCAATTGGGGTCCTTTTCAAAAATAGTACATTGAAACAAGGAGTGTGAAATGAAGCGATTTATGGTGGTGGTCGGGCTGGTGGCGATACTAAGTGCCTGCGGTTCGACAGTGAAACTAGACAATGTTCCGGTCGAGGACCGTTCTGCCGCTTCCATGGGCACAACAACTGGTTCCTCGCCGAACACGGGCACTTCAGACGGCTCTGGGGTTGCCAAGGGCACCGTTGCCTCGGTGGACCTGACCAAGTCCGGGCAGGATGCCGCCATGCAAGGCACCACCCGCGTGGTGTACTTTGACTACGACAGCTTTGTCATTCGCCCGGAGTTTGGGGCTGTGATCGAAGCCCACGCCAAATATCTGGCTTCAAACAAGAGCCGAAAAGTTTCCATTGAAGGGCATACCGATGAACGGGGTGGTCGCGAATACAACCTCGCATTGGGGCAAAAACGTGCTGAGGCTGTACTTAAGCGATTGAGTTTGCTGGGTGTCTCCGAGGCGCAGCTCGAAGCCGTGAGTTTCGGTAAAGAGAAGCCCGCCGTTACGGGTTCCACTGAGGCCGCGATGGAGAAAAATCGTCGCGCTGAAATTTCCTACCGTTGATCACTGATCCAATGAAAGCACGGTCATTTTGGTGGCGCACTTCGGCGGTAGCCAGTTTGGTGCTGGTCTGCGGTACAGCTTCTGCAGGACTTTTTGACGATGAAGAGGCGAGGCGCGCTATTCTCGATTTGCGCCAAAAGGTTGAAGCTCTCAGGCAAGACAAGACCGACAAGGCCGACAAGTCCGAAACCGATCGCAAATTGGCCGAGGAAGTGCAGCGGGCGTCAGAAGATTCGGCACAACTCAGGCGCAGCATTCTGGATTTGCAAAATCAATTGGAATCGACCCGCGCTGAAGTAGCCAAGTTGCGGGGTCAAAACGAACAACTCGCACGTGATCTGTCGGAGTTTCAACGTCGGCAAAAGGATGTGGACTTTGGCTTGGATGAGCGTTTGCGCAAGTTTGAACCGATCAGTGCGACCGTGGATGGCAAGACTTTTCTGGCCGATCCGTCCGAGAAGCGGGACTACGAAGCCAATTTGGCCATTTTTCGCACAGGCGACTTTGTAACTGCAACCAATGGCTTTGTGGAGTTCTTGAACCGCAACCCGCAGTCCGGATACCGTGCCTCTGCATTGTTCTGGTTGGGCAATGCCCAGTACGCCAACAAAGACTGCAAAAGTGCCGTAGTAAATTTCAGAAGTTTGATAGCCATGGCCCCCGACCATGTCCATGCGGCCGAATCCATGCTGACCATTGCCAACTGTCAGATCGAAGGCAAAGAGACCAAGGCAGCACGTAAGACGTTGGAAGACCTTGTTGCGGCCTATCCCAGCACCGATGCGGCCAACGCTGCCAAGGACCGGTTAAGCCGGTTGAAGTAGGCAGGTAAATTGAGCGATACCGAGATTGACCCCCAAAGAAGTTTTGGGGGGCTTCAGCGTCTTTTCGGCGTTGAGGCGGCTGAGCGCATTCAAAGAAGTCATGTGGCCGTCGTTGGAATTGGCGGTGTTGGCTCCTGGGCTGCCGAGGCGCTGGCCCGCAGTGGCGTAGGTGAAATTAGCCTGCTCGATATGGACCACATCGCCGAGTCCAACATCAATCGCCAAGTTCATGCGCTTGCGTCAACACTTGGCATGGCCAAGATCGAAGCCATGCGTGAACGCATTGCGCAAATCAATCCGGATTGCAAAGTTCACTGTGTCGACCTTTTTGTGGAGCCCGACAACTGGCCCCAAGTCTTGCCAGCAGGAGTTACTGCAGTCATTGATGCCTGTGATCAGGTGCAGTCCAAGGCCGCGATGGCCCATTGGGCACGGCAAACCAAAACCACTTTTGTATCCGTCGGAGCGGCAGGGGGCAAACGTCATGCCCATCTGGTTGACGCAGGCGATTTGTCAAAGGTGACCCATGATCCGCTGCTAGCGCAAGTGCGCTACCGCTTACGCAAATTTCATGGTGCACCCAGAGAAGGTAAATCGATTGGAATTCAATGTGTGTTCAGTCGAGAAGCCGTGGCGGCCCCTGATGCCTCCTGTGCGGTGTCGTCTGACGGTTCGCTCAATTGCCATGGCTATGGTTCCCTGGTCACGGTTACAGCCAGCTTTGGTTTGTGTGCCGCAGGCTTGGTCATGGACGAAATTTCTCAGAGCGCTGATTGAAAAGCAGTCGAAAAAAACGATATAATTTGAGGCTCCGCAGATTGCAATAGACGAAAGTCAAAGGTGAAATGTGAGGGACGTTAGCTCAGTTGGTAGAGCAGCGGACTTTTAATCCGTTTGTCGTGGGTTCGACCCCCGCACGTCCCACCAAGTTTTATAGTTTTTGTGGGTTCTTAGCTCAGCTGGTAGAGCAGCGGACTCTTAATCCGTAGGTCGAGAGTTCGAATCTCTCAGAACCCACCACAAAACGCCCGCATGGGCATTGGAAACCCCGCTATCGAAATGGTAGCGGGGTTTTTTATTTGGGTGGTCTATGCGCCTACGTGAGGCTTTCAACGCACTCTCGGACCAGAGAATCCCGGTAGAGCAGATTCACTTCCCTTGAGTGCCGTTTAAAGCCCTGGTTTCACCGGGCTATTTTCACTTTAGTACCCGCGCACTGTCGAGAAAATGGCTGAGGGAAGCTTTCATTCTGATGGTTTCACCGAAGTGACGTGACAATTTGCGGAGTACCAAATGGATGACATGGATACGGTGTTTATGAAACATCGTGGAGTTGAATATCTGGGACTGGCACCGTTTTTGCGCGCAAGCATTGCTGGTGTGGACCTGCGCCCACCAACCAACCACATGCTGCAACGGCTGGCAGAGGACAACCGCAACCCCCAGTTGTTGATGAACCTTTCCATTGCAGCCCAGTGTCTGAATCAAAAAGAGCTCGGCCTTGAGTTTCAAAAAGAGGCGCTCGCATTGCAGCAGACCTATCTGGTTCCTGCGAGTGTGCAACCTGCCCGCATACGTTTGCTCATTCTGGTCGCCCAGGGTTGCATCCAATCCAATACCCCTCTGGAGTGTTTGCTGGAGGAGTCGGATGTTGACTTGATTTTTCATTACATCCGTGAAGCGGATGACATGCTTTCATCCGTTCCCGAGCACGACCTTTTGTTCGTCGGAATTTCAGACTCCGACGAGAACCGTTCGCTATTGCAAGCCTTGGCCACTGAACTTTCAAATTGGCCGAAACCGATTCTTAACGCACCGCAATATTTGCCCTTGACGGGGCGGGACGCCGCGAGTCATTTGCTCCAGGGTATTCCGCGTCTCCTGGCACCTGTTACCCACCGCGTAACAAGAGTGCAATTGCAGGCTGTTGCGGCGGGCACTATCAGCCTGCAGGAACTGCCGGGGCGATACAGCTTCCCCGTCATTTTGCGTCCGGTGGGTTCGCAAGCGGGAATCAACCTGCGCAAGATAGATAGCTTGGAGGATGTTGGTGCCTTTTTATGCGATGTACCGGATGCCGAATTCTTCATTGCCCCCTTTATTGATTACAGCGACGAACACGGGCAGTTCCGAAAAATTCGGCTGGCGCTGATTGATGGTGAGCCCTTTGTCTGTCACATGGCAGTGTCTTCCAACTGGATGATTCACTACGTCAATGCGGGGATGTATGAAGAGGACTGGAAGCGTCGCGAAGAGGCCCAGTTCATGCGTGATTTTCAGTCCTTTGTGCAAAGGCACAGGGCAGCACTGACGGCTATCAGTCGGCGCATGAAGTTGGAGTATCTGGTGATGGACTGCGCGCAAACGCGCACCGGGGACTTGCTGCTCTTCGAAATAGACCATGGCGGCGTGGTGCACGCGATGGACGTGGAAAGCATCTTTCCCTACAAAAATGGGCACATCGCAAAGGCGCGGATGGCCTTCCATGCCTTGTTGCAACGCCTGATGCATTCCCAGCCGACTGCGCCGAAAATTGATTCCAAAGCGCGGCGAGTCGTCAACACTCCAAATCAATTGAACTTTTCTGGCGGCCCCGGCGTTCTTCCGAGCAGCGTACTAGCCGACATTCAGCAGGCCATATTGGAAGTGCCCGGCACGCGCTTGTCACTATTGGGAATCAGCCACCGTTCCGACTGGTTTGCGTCTGTGATTACGGAGCTCGAAGACAACATCCGAACGCTTCTGGGCCTGGGCCCAAACTACCATGTGTTGATGCTTCAGGGTGGGGCGACACAGCAGTTTTCGATGGTGCCCATGACGCTGCTGCGCGGTCAGTCAAAGCCTGCCGAATATATTCAAACCGGTTACTGGAGTTCAAAACCCATTGTGGAGGCACGCCGCGAAGGTCCGGTGAGGGTACTCTGGACCGGCTCAGATTGTGGCTACAGTCGCCTGCCAAACGACACCGAGCTGGCGTTTTCAGAAGACGCCAGTTACCTGCACTATGTTTCCAACGAGACCGTGGAAGGTCTCCAATTCCAGCGTGTTTTGGGCCGTGACGATGTACCGCGCATTTGCGACATGTCTTCTGACTTTCTGTCGCGACCCTGCGAAGCCGAACGCTTTTCAATCATTTACGCCCATGCGCAGAAAAATATCGGTCCGGCTGGCGTGACCATGGTGCTGCTTCGTGATGACGTGTTGGAACGGGCGAATACTGATTTGCCAGATTTTCTAAACTATCAGACCCAGATCAACAGCCACTCCAACTTCAACACGCCACCTGTGTTTTCCATCTACGTGACGTTACTGGTCACCCGCTGGCTCTTGCATCAAGTCGGTGGGCTGGCGCAAATGAACGCGATCAATAAGCAAAAAGCCGGGAAGATGTACGATTTTCTGGATAACAGCGACAGCTTTTACAACGCGCGCGCGGCGCATGCAGATCGGTCAATGATGAATGCCGTTTTCACCTTGCCGACAGCTGAGTTGGAGGGCAAGTTTCTTGCGGAGTCCAGCAATGCTGGCTTCTCCGGCCTGGGTGGGCACCGCGCCATCGGTGGAATTCGGGCCTCGATGTACAACGCCTTGAGCCTCTCAGCCGTCGATCAATTGTTGGAATTCATGCACGATTTTCAGCAAAACAACAGGCACTGAAGCGTCGCCAAAGGTGGTTTTTGGCCTTTCGGCAAAAATGACCTCAAGTTTTCTCCAGACTGTCCGAAAAAGAGTCAAGTGGGGTTGAATCGTGTTCTGAACGCTCCATGACGCTGTGCCAGCCCGCGTTGGCAATATGTTCGATTGAACTCGATCGATGAAATGACTGCCGTATCCTTCGCCGCACCGTCGTTTAGCCCGAATCAAGTGCCGCTGGCGTCTGAGCCACGCCTGGTTGCGGGCTCCGCCGCGGCGGCGAAAAGCAGTTCTCCGGAAGCTGCAACTGCGAAACTTTCAGGTGCCGATGCCTCGGGTACGCCCTCAGCCAAAGCGCCTGCAAGCCGAATCACGAAAGCCGAGCTGGCTAGCCAGATACAAAATTTGCAGGTCAAAATGGACAAGTTGAACCCGGCGCTGGTCTTCGTGCTGGACCAAACGACGGGCAAAGCGTTGATTCAACTGACCGACCGGCACACGCATGAGGTGATTCAACAATTTCCCACGGCGGCGGTGCTTCAAATATCCAAGGCGCTGGATCGATTTGAAAAAGGCCAGTTGGTCAGCAAAATCGCCTAGCGCGGGGTAAACCTGAACAGGGCTAATTTCTGGGCTTGCGGCCCGAACTAAGCAGACTTGCCGGTACCAGACCTCGAAACATCTGAGTGATGGTTTCCAGGTCTTTGCGTGCATCGACCTCACCGCGGTGGTCGGCAAGCAAAGCCAGCAGATCGCTTCTTAAATACCAGAGACTTTGCGCTGCGCCGGCACGGGCAATAGCGCCCCAGGTTTTGTCCAAACCCGTTGTACCGGTCGGAATGTCCGTCAAGCTGGTGAGCATGGCGTGCCGAATTTCTTCAAGTTGGGCACTGGTGTCTACCGAGGTATCTGATGCACCTAGTAAACCGGCAAAGGTTGTTGCGAATCTGGAAATTCTATTGCGCACTTTTCAGACGTCCCACACAGCGTGATTTTTGACCTGCCGTGATATTAGCGCAGACAACAGTCTCTGGTGTGAACTGAGCGAATCCCTGTATCAATCGCTAGGCAAACGACCTGCAATGAACACATAATCATACAAAATGTAAAGTTCGAACCAAATTAAGGGGAGTTGTTTCCAATCATGCGCACCAATCTGCCGGTCACACAGAATGCCTACGACTTCAGTAGTTTGGACACGTTGCTTTCCACGACGGATACCACGGGAAAAATCAAGTACGCCAATACTGCTTTTGTTCGCACCAGCGGCTTTGAGTTGGATGAACTGATGGGGCAGCCGCACAACATGGTGCGCCATCCAGACATGCCATCCGAGGCATTTGCTGACATGTGGAAGTGCATGAAAGCCGGTTACTCCTGGACAGCACTGGTTAAAAACCGGCGCAAGAATGGAGACCACTATTGGGTCCGTGCCAACGCGGCCCCCATGGTCCGCGATGGTGTTTTGACAGGCTACCTTTCCGTCAGAACAAAACCCTCTGTGGCCGAGGTCCAGAGCGTTGAGAACCTATACAAACGTTTTCAAGAAGGAAGGGCGGGAGGATTGGAATTCCATCGCGGCTTGATTGTGCGCACCGGCCTTTTGCGTTGGCTTAGCGCGTCAAAGTTGCTGCCGGTCGCGTGGCGTTTACGAATTCCTTTTTTGTTGCTGGCATCGGCGATCGTGCTTGCAATGGCCGGTTCCGAATTGAGCCGTTCAGACGCGTTGACCACGGGCGCGGCCATTCTGACCGCGTTGCTACTGGCTTGGTGGACGGTTGAGGCGCAAATTGTCTCGCCATTGGCCCATGTGTTGGCGGCGGCGCAGCAGGTTGCCAGTGGAACGGCTTCTTCCGATTTGAATCTGGACCGATGTGACGAGATCGGTCTCATTGCCCGGGCGATTTCTCAATCCGGTTTGAATTTGCAGGCCTTGATGGCAGACGTGAAGGAGCAGGTATCCGGAGTGCAAGTGGCGAGCAAGGAAATTGCCACCGCAAATATGGACCTCTCCAACCGCACCGAAGAGACGGCGTCCAACCTGCAACAGACGGCAGCCGCCATGGAGCAGCAGACCGCTACCATTCGCCAAAACTCGGATACCGCACAGCAAGCCAGTCAATTGGCCAGTACTACCACCGTCGTGGCTGGAAAGGGGGGCCAAGCCATGGGCAACGTGGTGTCTACGATGGGCCTCATCTCCGAATCGAGCCGAAAAATTGCCGAAATCATCAGTGTGATTGACGGCATTGCTTTTCAAACCAATATCCTCGCGCTCAACGCGGCGGTGGAGGCGGCACGCGCGGGTGAGCAGGGCAGGGGTTTTGCCGTGGTCGCAGGT
>CAIQEX010000498.1 GCA_903870955.1 uncultured beta proteobacterium | reverse complement strand
GAGCGTGCAGCCAACCCCACAGCGTCCATGCCCGAGCCGCACAGGCGGTTCAGCGTGGTGCCGGGCACATCCACCGGCAGGCCTGCCAGCAGGCCCGACATGCGCGCCACGTTGCGGTTGTCTTCACCGGCCTGGTTGGCACAGCCAAACAGAATGTCGTCGACGGCAGCCCAGTCCACGTTCGGGTTGCGCTGTATCAATGCCTTGAGCGGCACGGCGCCGAGGTCGTCGGGGCGCATACCGGCCAGGGCACCGCCGTAGCGGCCAATGGGGGTGCGAGCGGCGTCGCAAATAAAAGCGTCGGTCATATTTGGTCTTTCAATGCAGGTTCAGTTCAACTTCGGGCGCTCGTCAATCACGCGCTTGGCCTTGCCCACCAAGGTGCGCGGAATACCTTCGAAATGCATCACCGTGACACGGGTGGATACACCCACGTTGGTCTTGATGTGGTGCTGCAGTTCCTTGGCGATTTCGCTGCTGACGCTGTCACTCATGCCGGCCGACAACTCACGTTGAATTTCGCAACGCACTTCCAGGTTGTCGAGGTGGCCATCGCGCGTCAGCACCACTTGGTAGTTGCCCGAGAGGCGCTTGTCACGCAGGATTTGCTCTTCGATCTGCGAGGGAAACACATTCACGCCGCGCACGATCAGCATGTCGTCCGAACGGCCGGTGATCTTGCCCATGCGGCGGAAGGCGCGCGAGGTGGGTGGGAGCAGGCGCGTCAGGTCGCGGGTGCGGTAGCGAATGACGGGAAATGCCTGCTTGGTGAGCGAGGTAAACACCAGTTCGCCGTCTTCACCATCGGCCACGACTTCGCCGGTTTCGGGGTTGATGATCTCGGGGTAGAAATGGTCTTCCCAAATCACCGGGCCGTCCTTGGACTCGATGCATTCACAGGCCACGCCGGGTCCCATGACTTCGGTCAGGCCATAAATGTCAATCGCGTCAATGCCGAGCTTGCGTTCAATCTCGGCACGCATGCCCTCGCCCCACGGCTCGGCACCGAAGATGCCGACCTTGAGCGAGATGTCTTCCGGCTTCACGCCCAGGCGCTCAAACTCTTCGGCGATCACCAGCGAATACGAAGGCGTGACCATGATGATCTGGGGTTGGAAGTCCAAAATCTGCGCCACCTGCTTTTCGGTCTGGCCACCCGACATCGGCACCACGGTGCAGCCCAGTCGCTCGGCACCCGCATGGGCACCCAGGCCCCCGGTAAACATGCCGTAGCCATAGGCGTTGTGCACCATGTCGCCCTTGCGGCCACCGGCTGCACGGATCGAGCGCGCCACCAGATTGGCCCAGTTGTCGAGGTCCTGCGCGGTATAGCCCACCACAATCGATTTGCCGGTGGTACCGCTGGATGCATGCAGACGCAGCACCTGCTCGCGCGGCACGGCAAACAGGCCGAAGGGGTAGTTGTCACGCAGCGCGATCTTGGTCATGAAGGGGAACTTGGACAGGTCGGCCAAGGTCTTCAGATCGTCCGGATGCACACCCTTGTCGTCAAAGGCCTTCTTGTGGAAAGGCACGTTGTCATAGGCGTGGCGCAGTGACCATTTCAGGCGTTCGAGTTGCAGGGCGGATATTTCGTCGCGGCTGGCGGTTTCAATCGCTTCGAGCTCACCGGGCTGGGGAAATTTAACGGTCATGGAGGTCTCCTGCTGGGATGTTTTTTTGGCTGCAATACGTCTGGTTTCAGGCCTGCGCAAAACTGGCAATCACCTCGCCCTTGATGCGTGCCGATTTGCCACGAAACAGGGCCACGGTCTTGCCGGCTGCGGTGCTGACGGTGACGTCATAAACACCGGAGCGCCCGCTTTGCACCCGCTCGACCGCTACCGCGACCAGGCTGTCACCGAGATGGGCCGGGGCCAGAAAGTCGATGTTGCAGGCGGAGGCCACGGTGTTGAGGTTGTAGCTGTTGCAGGCGTAGGCAAAGGCGGTGTCGGCCAGGGTGAAGATCATGCCGCCGTGGCAGATGGCGTGGCCGTTGACCATGTCCTGGCGCACCGGCATGGTCAGGCGCGACGTGCCGGGCGTGACCTCGGCGATGGCCATGCCCAGTGCTTGCGCAGCGTGGTCGCGCGACCACATGGCTTTGGCGGCGTCTTGTGCCAACTGCAGCGCCTCGGCGGGCGTCCGTTCGGGGGAGGTGTCAGCCATGGATGCTCTTTCCTTGATAAACCTGCCGCTGGATCAGCGGCGAAATGCGGTAACGGTCTTCGCCATAGCAGGCGTTCAAATGTCTCAGCACCTGCTGGATATCGGCTAAGCCCACCTGGTCGGCCCAGGCCAGCGGGCCACGGGGATAGTTCACACCCAGGCGCATGGCGTCGTCGGCCGCGCGCGGCGTGCACACACCCTGGTACACCGCGTCAGCGGCCTCGTTGGCCAGCATGGCCACGGTGCGCATCACAGCCATTCCCGGCACATCGGCCAGACGCGTGACCTGCAATCCTGCGGCCTGCAGCACGGCGCAGGTGGCGGCAAAAGCCGACTCACTGCACTGTCCGGCAGCGGCCAGTGCAACGCGTGTGGCCTGCTTGTAGTCCAGCGCCAGATCGATCAACACGGTGTTCGCAATGCCGCCTTCGGCAGCGCGCTGGGTTGCACTGCGGCCGTCGGTGACGAACAGCACCGCGGCATCGGCTTGGGCAATGCGGCCGTCGGTCGAGGCAGCGCGCTCGAATGACACTTCAGCGGATTGCAGGCGTGTGGCCAGCGCTTGTGCTGCGGGTGCTTCGCCACAGACCACGATGCGCGCCGGGCGCGCGTGAGCGGGCTCCGTTTGTGGCGCGGGTTTCACCGCACCCGCACGGTAGTCGTAATAACCCCGGCCACTCTTCTTGCCCAGATAACCGGCATCGACGAGGTCCTGCTGGATCAGCGAAGGCAGGTAGCGCGGGTCGTTGAAATAGGCATTCCAGACCGAGCGTGTGACGGCGAAATTAACATCCAGCCCGATCATGTCCATCAGCTCGAACGGGCCCATGCGAAAGCCACCGGACTCGCGCATGACCGCATCCAGCGTGGCGCAGTCGCCAGCCCCTTCGGTGCGCAGGCGCAGGGCTTCGGCGTAATAGGGCCGGGCCACGCGGTTGACAATAAAGCCGGGTGTGGACTTGGCATGCACGGCCGTCTTGCCCCAGGCGGTGGCGGTAGCAAACAGCATCTCGGCCACCTGCGCGTCGGTCGCCAAGCCGCTGACCACCTCCACCAGCGCCATCACCGGCGCCGGGTTGAAGAAGTGCAGACCAGCCAGACGCTGCGGATGCTTCAAGGCCGAGCCAATGGCGGTTATGGAGATCGACGAGGTGTTGCTGCCGAAGATGCATTCGGTAGACACCAGCGTTTCCAGTTCCGCAAACAAGGATTGTTTGGCGGGCAGGCTTTCCACAATGGCCTCGATCACCAGGGCCGCAGCACCCAGGTCGCTGAGCTGTGCGGCAGCCTGCAGGCGTTGACCCGCAGCCTGTGCCGCTTCAGCCGTCATCTTGCCCTTGGCGGCCAGCTTCTCGAGTTGGGCACGCAGGCCTTCAATCGCCGCCTCAGCGGCCTGGGGACGGTTGTCCAGCAGCAGCACGCGGTGACCGGCCACAGCTGCCACCTGGGCAATGCCGGCGCCCATGGCACCGGCACCAACCACCGCCACCAGCGTGTCTTGGGGAAGAGCGTTCGTCATGCCATCAGTTACCGGTGAAGCGCGGCGCGCGTTTTTCCATGAAGGCGGCGACGCCCTCGGCAAAGTCCGGGCTCCAACCCAGTTCGCGCATAAAGCCACCTTCCATGGAGAGTTGCTGCTC
>CAIQEX010000497.1 GCA_903870955.1 uncultured beta proteobacterium | reverse complement strand
CGTGGCCTTGCGCGAACAGCGCAAAAAGCCCCGACAAGGCCGCTTCCATCATGCCGCCGACCAAGGCAATTGCCACGCCCAATTTGAAGATGCGCTCACGCAGTTGCGCGGCGAGATGGATGTGAATCCCGCTGTTGGACACCGTATCGACATGGGGCGGCTCTTTGCGTGCCAGCGCCAAAGGCAGAAAGGCGCCGATACAAAACACACCGCCTATCCAGAACAAGGCCTTGCCGTGCAGTCCGAAGGAACCGGCCAATGCGGGCGCCACGATGGGGGCCAGCGCAATCAGCGTCTCATGAAAACCCACCAGCCTGCCCCGCGACTCTGCTGGTGCGATGCGGTACAGCCAGGGCTCGAGTCCGATCCAGCGCAGTCCCAGACCAAAGCCAGCCAGCGCACCGCCCATTGACCAGTACGGCCATGCAGTCAGCGCAATCCCGACCAGCGTTACGGCGGTGCACAACAACGCCAGGATGATGACCCGGCGTGCGCCCAGGTGGTGACACAGCCACGGTGCCACGGCCAAGCCGGGTAATTGACCGAGCCAAAGCGACGAAGCAAACAGGCCCAATTGCGTGACATCCAACCCTTGCTCCGCCAGCCAGACCGGCAGCACCACATAGGCAACGCCAAACTGCCCGACCTGCGCCAAGGCGGATACGGCATTGAGCGCAGCGATCGTGCGCCAGTCAAATTCAGCCTTACTCACAACATCCACGCCTTCATCGAATCACCTTGCTTGCAGTAGTTCCAACACGCTGACGCGATAGGCGCCTAAGGCCGGCAAAATGGCCGCGGCCAGAGAAACGGCGCAGGCCAAGGCCGGGACCCAAAGCAATTCGGCGGGCCAGACCAGGCCCCCGATCAGCAGGGAGTTATCCAGTTGCAGCATCCAGCCAATCAACGCCGTCAAGGCCTGGCCGCCCGCCACGCCGATAAGGGCGGAGAGCACTCCCAGCCAAAGTGCCTCGCCCAGCAAGAGTGCCGCGATCTTGGCCGGTGGCGCACCCAGCATGCGCAACAGGGCCAGGTCGGAACGGCGTTCACGCACCGCGCTCCAGAGCGCGATGAAAACACTTAAGCCTGCAGTCAGGAGCAGCACCCCGGCAAAGGCACGCAGCACGTCCGTGCCAATGCCCAGCATGTTGAGCAGGCGCGAGATTTCCACCGCAGGCGATGCGGCCTGCATCTCGGTGGTGGTGTTCACCATGCGCGGAAAGCTCATGGCTGCCAACGGCGTTTTGTAGCGAATCAGCGCCATGGTGACTTGGCGCTCATCGTCGGGGACTGGGGCTTCGTCAACGTCGCCATCTGCGTGGTTGGCATGTTCCTCGTGCACGTGCCAGATGGAGGCGGTGTCCGTCACGATCAAACGATCGATCACCGTGCCACTGGGCTGCAAGAGGCCCACCACGGTGTAGGGGTTGTCCGCGTGCTCGTGGCCACCACCGCCCAGACCGTGCGATCCGACAAAGGTGTTGCCCACTTGAATCCCCAACTTCTTCGCGGCGATGGCGCCCACGACCACCTGCATGGGTGCATCCCACAGGTGGCCCTGCGCCAACGCGGCGCCGTAGTGATCGATATACGCAGCAGACGTGCCAACGATGCGAAAGCCGCGCAGGTTGTCGCCCAGGCTCATGGGAATGACGGCGGCAACCATCGGGTTCTTTTCCAGCGCCTTGACCGCCTTGAGTGGGATATTGCCCGGCGGGACGTCAATGTGAAACACGCCACTCATGATGAGTTGCATGGGGCTGCCCTTGGCTCCTACCACCACATCGATACCGGCCAGATCCTTGTCGAAAGCTTTGCTCAGCTGAAAGCTTACCAACAGCAAAAAGGTGATGGATGCCAAGCCCAGACTCAGCAGTAAAACATTCAGTGCGGCGCCCAAGGGACGTGACCACAGGTAGCGCCAGGAGAGTGCAATGGTTTTCATACGGCGGCACCTTGAATCAGGCGCGAGAGCTTCAACGCGGTGTAGCCATCACCACCTTTGGCGGCGGGAATCAGGGGAGCCACACGTCCGTCATGGGTGGCAATCACCAAGGTCGCCCCTTGCTGTCTGGCGGTTTGCAGCAGCAAGGCAATGGCGGAGGCTGCCGCTTCATCGTCCAGACTGGCCGTGGGCTCATCGGCCAGGATGACTTTGGGCTTCAACAAAACGGCCCGCGCCAAGGCCACGCGCTGGGCCTGCCCACCCGACAATTGCGCGGGTTTGCGGTGCCCTAAATCAGCCACACCCAAGGCGGCCAGCGTCTCCGCAATACGACCTGCATCTTCCGCCTGCCCTGCCGCCCATTGGGCCATGGCCAGGTTTTGAGACACCGTCAGCGCGGCACTGAGATGCAGCTTTTGCGGCAGAAAACCGATGCTCTGCGCACGCCATGCGTCGGCCGCCACGCCGCTGAGATTGCCCAGCGCCTGGCCTGCAACAGTCAGCGTTCCAGCAGTTGGTTTGACCAAACCAGCGACCAACGCCAACCAGGTAGATTTACCGCAGCCGGATGGCCCCGACAGCAGAACCACACTGCCTTGGTTGACATCAATGTCGGGAAAATGGATAGGTGCACCGCCTGCATAGCAGTACGCGAGTTGGG
>CAIQEX010000496.1 GCA_903870955.1 uncultured beta proteobacterium | reverse complement strand
GGTGATTTTGAGACCGTCAAGGCGGCGCTGGAAGCTGCCGGTCTGGTGGCCGAATTGGCCGGTATCACCATGCGACCAGAAAATACCGTGGAACTGAGTGCCGAGGACGCCGAGCGCATGCAGAAATTGCTGGACGTTCTGGAAGATCTGGACGACGCGCAAGAGATTTACCACAACGCTGCTATATGACCATTAGCCCCCACGTTCACTCTCGTTCACTGCCCCCCGAGGGGGCGCTCGTCTTCCTAGAGGCGGCTCGTCGGAATCCGAAACTATGAATATTCTTGTTATTGGTGGTGGTGGGCGCGAGCATGCGCTGGCCTGGAAGTTGGCGCAGTCGCCCAAGGTGCAGATGGTTTATGTCGCACCTGGAAATGGTGGCACGGCGACTGACGCGCGTTTGAAAAACCTGCCTATTACCGACATCGTGGAATTGCGCGAGTGGGCCCAGGCCCACAAAATCAGCATGACGGTTGTGGGGCCTGAAGGCCCATTGGCGGCTGGCGTGGTGGACGAATTTCGTGCCCATGGCATGCGCATCTTTGGTCCCACCAAGGCGGCTGCGCAATTGGAAAGTTCCAAGGCCTTCTCGAAAGCGTTTATGCGCCGCCATGGCATACCCACAGCGGAGTACGCAACCTTCAGCGACCCGGTAGCAGCGCACGCCTACGTCAGCAAGATGGGCGCTCCGACTGTCGTCAAGGCAGACGGGTTGGCTGCAGGCAAAGGCGTGGTCGTGGCCATGACAGAGCAAGAGGCGCATGAGGCGATTGACTTCATGTTGCTGGACAACCGCCTGGGTGTAACCCACAACGAAGGCGGCGCGCGGGTCGTCATCGAGGAGTTTCTGGAAGGTGAAGAGGCCAGTTTTATCGTCATGTGCGATGGCAAGAACGTGTTGGCGTTGGCCACCAGCCAGGACCACAAGCGCTTGCAGGATGGCGACCAGGGACCTAACACGGGTGGTATGGGGGCCTATTCTCCCGCACCCATCGTGACGCCCGAAGTGCATGGCCGGGCCATGCGCGAAGTGATTTTGCCGACCATCAAGGGCATGGAAAAAGATGGCATTCCCTTTACCGGCTTCCTGTATGCCGGATTGATGATTGATGCCCAGGGACAACCCAAGACGCTGGAGTTCAATTGCCGTATGGGTGACCCGGAAACGCAGCCCATCATGATGCGACTCAAAACGGATCTGGTGGATGTGCTTTGGGCTGCAACGGAGCCAGGGCCGCATGGCAAGCTTGACGCCGTGGAGTTGCAGTGGGATCGCCGTGCCGCACTTGGCGTGGTGCTGGCTGCACCCGGTTATCCCGAAAATCCACGCAAAGGTGATGCCATTACGGGCATCCCCACGCAAATCGATGATTGCGCAGTTTTCCATGCCGGCACGACATTGCAGGGCGACACATTGCTCACGTCTGGCGGACGGGTGCTGTGCGTGACGGCCTTGGCCGATAGCGTTCGCCTGGCGCAGCAAAAAGCCTATCAGGTGATTAGCGGCATTCACTTCGACGGCATGCAGTATCGCGGCGACATTGGCTTTCGCGCGATCAAGGGCTGATGTTTGGCCACGCAGCCTTGAGCGACCCTAGGAGCCTGTTCGTGGTGGATGATTTTTCTCAGCCATATCCCGTTCAGATTCAGGGCAGCAGGTTGGCGCGCAAGCTTTTTACTGCGCTCGGCTGGCACATTGCATTTGACGGGTTGCCCGCCCGGCAAGGTGTTCTGATTGTTTACCCTCATACCAGCAATTGGGATTTTCTTGTTCTGCTCCTGGCGAAGTGGACCGTGGGGTTGCCGCTTAAATTTTGGGGCAAACATTCGCTTTTTGTAATTCCGGTGTTGGGTGCCTGGCTGCGTTGGCTGGGAGGTGTGCCGGTGGATCGCAGTGTGTCTCGCGGCGTTGTCGGTGATACGGCTCGCACCATCGCGCAATGCAAGGCCAGTGATGCCTATTTCTGGCTGGCGTTGGCACCGGAAGGCACACGCCAGCGGACTGCAGGCTGGCGCAGCGGGTTCTACCAGGTGGCACTCGCTGCGGGTGTGCCCGTGGGCACGTGCTGTGTTAACTTCCGTGAAAAAACGGTTGTTGTC
>CAIQEX010000495.1 GCA_903870955.1 uncultured beta proteobacterium | reverse complement strand
ATGTATCTTTCAGGAGCAGGGCCTGCACCTGCGTAACATCGCTTTCATAGCCCACCGATACCACGGTGGACTGGTAGACAAGCGAATCGGCCAAGGACAGGTTTTCCACCCGGTTGATGATGAGCATCTCGTTGGGCACAATGGATTCGCGTCCAGTCAGCGAGCGGATGACGGTATAGCGCGCGTTGATTTGGGTGATGATTCCCTCAAAGCCGTCCACCCGCACATTGTCGCCAATGCGCATGCTGCGCTCGGTCAGGATCACGAAGCCGCTGACGTAGTTAGCCGCCAGCTTTTGCAGACCCAGACCGATACCGACCCCCACGGCCCCACCCAGAACCGAAAGCGCCGTCAGGTCTATGCCGACTGCCGAAAGCGCGACGATCAGGCCAATAAACATCAATACCGCACGTGCTGCATTGCTGATGGCTTTGCGCAGCGACAGCTCACCTCCGGTGGCGTCACGAAGGACACGCGTCTCAATGCCGGCCGACAGCCACAGCGTAAAGATGAGCACCGCCCCGGCAGTCACCGCCCCTTCGAGCATGTTGCGCAGAGTCAGGTGGCTATTGCCCACCTTCCATCCAATCTGGTCCAACTCGTTTAAAACCACCGGCAGCAGGCCGCTGACCCACAACACCATGATCAACCAGACCAGCCAGGAAATTGTCTGCTCCAGCGGGCGCACCCATTTCGACTGGGGAAACGCCGCCTGCAGCACCTTCACACCCACCCGGATCACCAGCAACGACACCAGCACCGGAACAGCCACCTTCAAGAGTGCCATCGATACAAACTTGCCCAGCACGTCGCGCGCCACAAACGCGAGACACAGCAATACCAGGGGAAACAACACGCCATCAATATTGCGCCTGCCAAACCAGATCGAGCGCGTGTCGTCCTGACCGAGGGCCCGGCGCAAACCGCGCACCAGCGCCCAGGCCAGCAAGGCAGCGCCCACCAGCGCAGCCAGTTCGATCAGAACCGTGGTTTGCGTGAAGGCATTGAGCCAGCCTTCAAAATCATCAATGGGTTCGGGGGCGGAGCTTTTTTGCAATAAAACCATAATTCGAATGGCGGAAAAGCGATTGTTTAGAGACCTGCAAGCACCCGAACATGGGCTTCCACGCTGCGCGCCAAGGCGTTCAGGTTGTAGCCACCCTCGAGGCAGGAGACGATGCGCCCCTGGGCATGGCGCGCGGCCAGATCTTTGAGTTGCTGGGTGATCCAGGCGTAGTCCGCCTCAACCAGGCCCATTTGTCCCAGGTCGTCATCGCGGTGGGCGTCAAAGCCGGCACTGATCAGGATCAACTGGGGTTTAAAGGCCTCCAGGCGAGGCATCCACTGCGCGGTAACCAACTCCCGCACGGCGTCACCCTTGGTATAAGCCGGCACCGGCACATTCACCATGTTGGTGGCGCTGGAAGCGGCTCCACCATAGGGGTAGAACGGGTGCTGGAAAAAGCTCGCCATCAGGATGCGCTCGTCACCCGCCACGATGTCCTCCGTGCCATTGCCGTGGTGCACATCAAAATCGATGATCGCCACCCGCTTCAGTCCATGCCGTTCCAATGCGTAATGCGCCGCCACAGCCACATTGTTGAAGAAGCAAAAACCCATGGCTTTGTCCCGGCAGGCGTGGTGGCCTGGTGGACGCACGGCACAAAATGCGTTGTCCATTTCACCCGCCATCACCGCGTCGGTCGCGGCAATTGCGGCACCGGCCGAGCGCAATGCTGCATCCCACGTATGGACGTTAATGCTGGTATCCGGGTCGATCTGCGCATGGGTTGGACCGCCTGCCTGCACCTCGTCACGCAAGCCATCGGTCAGGCCACGCAATGCGGCCACGTGCATGCGGCCGTGGGCCAACTCCAGGTCCGCAATCGGGGCCAGCGGGGCTTCGCGCCAATCCAAAAGATCCGTAACGCCCTGCGTGCGCAAGCGCTCGTCGATGGCCACCAGCCGTTCCGGGCACTCGGGGTGTCCGCTACCCATGTCGTGTTTGCTGCAGTCGCTGTGGAAAAAGTAGCCGGTCTTACTCACGGGAAAACTCGCATTTCAGAAAATTCAGGTAACGTCTTGCTATGGACGTTCAACGCATACTCAAAAAACTACTGGATCAGCTTAACACGGTGATCGTGGGTAAACCCAGCCAGATTCAGAACTGCGTGGCCTGCCTGCTGGCCGGTGGCCACCTGCTGATCGACGATGTTCCAGGGGTCGGCAAGACCACCCTGGCGCATGCGCTGGCGCGCAGTTTTGGCCTGCAGTTCTCACGGGTGCAGTTCACCTCGGACCTGATGCCCAGCGACCTGTCCGGCGTCTCGGTCTATGAGCGCGGCAAAGAGGCCTTTGTTTTTCACCCCGGCCCGATCTTTGCCCAGGTGCTGCTCGCCGACGAAATCAACCGCGCCAGCCCCAAGACGCAAAGCGCGTTGCTGGAAGCCATGGAAGAAAAGCAGGTCTCCATCGAAGGCGAAACGCGCGCGCTGCCGACGCCGTTCTTTGTCATCGCCACGCAAAACCCGCTCGACCAGGTCGGCACCTATGCGCTGCCGGAGTCGCAACTCGACCGCTTTTTGATGCGTATCTCACTCGGTTACCCGGACCGCGTGGCCGAGCGCGCGCTGCT
>CAIQEX010000494.1 GCA_903870955.1 uncultured beta proteobacterium | reverse complement strand
CGCTTCAACCCCATCGCGGCGGCGGCCATCTCTTCGACCAGCGCCGAGTTTTGCTGGGTCGCCTGGTCCATCTGGGTAACCGCCTCGCCGACCTGGTTGACGCCAATCGACTGCTCGCTACTGGCGAGTGTGATTTCGCCCACGATGTCGGAAACGCGCTGGATGGAGCGCACGATATCCTGCATGCTTGCGCCGGCCTGATCAACCAGTAACGCGCCCTGCTGCACCCGGCCCACACTGGCGGTAATCAGCAATTTGATTTCCTTGGCGGCGGCAGCGCTCCGACCGGCCAGCGCGCGCACCTCGCTGGCCACGACGGCAAATCCCCATCCCTGTTCACCTGCGCGCGCAGCCTCTACGGCCGCATTGAGGGCCAGGATATTGGTTTGAAAAGCAATGCCATCAATCACGCCAATGATTTCTGCAATTTTTTGCGACTCGTGGTTGATGCCCTTCATGGTGCTCACGACTTGATTCACCACACCACCGCCCTGCTGTGCGATGGACGTGGCGCTGATGGCCAGTTGGTTGGCTTGAAATGCGTTCTCCGCATTGAGTCGCACCTGCGCGCTCAGTTCCTCCATGGAGGCCGCGGTTTGTTGCAAGGCGCTGGCCTGGCTTTCGGTGCGTGCGCTTAGGTCGGCATTGCCTTGCGAAATTTCGCCGGCCGCCAACTCCACACTGTCCGAACCCCTTCGCACCTGCTCCACAAGTTCCACCAGGTTGTTTTGCATATGCCCCATGGCACCGAGCAAATGCGCGAATTCATGTTCGCCCCGGCTGACGATGGTCGCAGTCAGATCTCCCGATGCAAAGGTCTGCGCCGCCAGCACTGCCTCGCGCAAGGGCCGCACGATGCTGCCGACAATGAGCACGGCAACGCCCAGACTCGAAGCCAGGGACGCCAGCAGGATGGCACCCAGCAACAGGGTGGCAAACGCAATGCGTTCGCGGGCATCACTTTCGTCGCGTGCAACCAGTGCATTGGCCCGCAGGACCACCGCATCGATGGCTTTGCGGTGTTCTTCGTAGGCCTTTTCAGCGGTCAGCAAGGCCTGTGCCACCCCTGCGGCATCTTCTTTTTGCGCCGCAGGTATGAGCGTGCCAAAGACCACGGCGTAAAAGGCATTGGCGGGCCCATCGGCGTTTATCAGCAGTTGTTGCTCCAGTTCGGGATCGATGCCGCTGGCCTTCCATTTGTCACGCGTATCGGCGTACTCCTTGCGTAGACGCTGCAGCGTGTGGATCAGGGTTTCGCGGCGCAGGGTCTGCGTCGCCGCACTGATTTGAAGCACCGTCAAATAGGATTCAATGATGTAGGCCGGCGGCGGCAGCACATCGGCCACCAGGTCCTTGTTTTTTACGATGCGTTGAAAGAGCGGGCCATTCACCTGCAACTCGTTCAAAGTCTTGAACGACCACAGACCGAAGAATGCAAAACCCAGCGTAAAGATACTCAGGAGAATGGCAAATCGATTGCGAATGCCCAAGCCATCAAAAAGTGAGCCCATAAGACAAAACGCCCTCGATTTATATTCGTTGTACCAGCCCCTGGCAAAGTGGATCAGCGCCTGTCACGCCGACTCTGAGGCGCTTGTTCGAGCGGCCCATTGCACAAGATGCATTTAACGCCAGTTTATGCCTTTTGTGAACACTAATTCACACAATTTGATTTGGATCATGCTGTGGCTTCATTGCGTAAATGCCCCCTGAATCAGTTCATGGGTGCGCGAAACGGGGTTGAAACAGCGCATGAACAAAACTCATCCGCAGGGGGCAAAAACATCATCCGGATAGCGCATTCCTTTGCCTCGATAATGTTTTTTGCTCGTCAATCGCCGGGCCGCCCCAAGAGCGACGACACCCCCTTGGGGGGCCTGGCACAGCCAGGATTGGGGGCAGTATGTTCAATCGCCCCCTGGAGATTCACCCTATGTCAGAAGAAGTAACTGGTCGCAGCACCGCTCCACGCAGACGCGGTGGTCGCGGTAGCGGCACCGTTCGCCCGGCACTGTCGACCCGCCAGTACCGCGCCCTGAAGCACCGCTTTCCCCCAACGCCGGTGGTGTCCGAGGACGAACTGGAGTCGATCCACAACGCGTCGCTCACGGTGCTCGAAGAGATGGGCATTGACTTCATGCACGAAGGTGCCCGTGAAATCCTGCGCAAAGCCGGTGCCGATGTAAAGCCGGGTGTGGAGCGCGTGCGCTTTGACCGCAATCTCATCATGGAGACGATCAAGACCTGCCCCAGCGAATTCACCCTGCATGCGCGCAACCCCGAGCGCAACATCCGCATCGGCGGCAAGAACCTGGCTTTTGCCCAGGTTGCCAGCCCACCCAACTGCTCGGACATGCAAGGCGGACGCCGTGCCGGCAACCAGGCGGACTTTCGCAACCTGGTGAAGCTGGCCCAGCGTTACGACATCATCAGTTGCACCGGCGGTTACCCGGTGGAGCCGGTGGACCTGCACGCCAGCATCCGCCATTTGGACTGCCTATCCGACATTGCCAAGCTGACCGACAAGCCTTTCCATGCCTATTCGCTGGGCAAGGAGCGCAACCGCGACGGCATGGAGATTGCCCGTATTGCGCGCGGCATCAGCCACGAACAGTTTGAAGCCGAACCCTCGTTGTTCACCATCATCAACAGCAACTCGCCGCGCCGCCTGGACACACCCATGCTGCAGGGCATTATGGAAATGTCGGCACGCAACCAGATCGTGATGCTGACGCCCTTCACGCTGGCCGGTGCCATGGCCCCGGTGACGATTGCCGGCGCCCTGGTGCAACAGAATGCCGAAGCCCTGGCCGGCATCGCCTTTACCCAGCTGGTGCGCCCCGGTGCGCCCGTGGTCTATGGCGGCTTTACCAGCAATGTCGACATGAAAACCGGCGCGCCCGCCTTTGGCACACCCGAGTACATGAAGGCCGTGCTGGCCGGTGGACAACTGTGCCGCAAGTACGGCGTGCCGTATCGCACCAGCAATGTCAACGCGGCGAATACGGTCGATGCGCAGGCGGCCTACGAATCGGTGTTTTCGCTGTGGGCGCTGACCCAGGGCGGTGGCAACTTCATCATGCACAGCGCGGGCTGGCTCGAAGGCGGCCTGACCGCCTCGTTCGAGAAGTTTGTGCTGGACTGCGACCTGCTGCAAATGGTGGCCGAGTTTCTGACGCCGCTGGACATGAGCGAAGCCGCCCTGGGCCTGGACGCCATTCGGGATGTGGAACCCGGAGGCCATTACTTTGGCACCGCGCACACGCTGGAGCGCTTTGAGACGGCCTTTTATTCGCCCATCATTTCCGACTGGCGCAATTTTGAGACCTGGAGCGAAGGTGGCAGCCCTACGGCCTACCAGAAGGCCAATGCGGTCTGGCAAAAGGAGCTGGCCGCCTACGAGCGCCCGGAGATGGACCCGGCCATTGAAGAAGAGCTCGACGCCTTTGTAGCCAAGCGCAAAGCCGAGGGCGGCGCGCCAACCGACTTCTGATCTCCGATTTTTTTTATCGCAGATTTTTCTTCGGCGATTTCTGACTTTTAATACTCTCTCGCAATAGCAAGG
>CAIQEX010000493.1 GCA_903870955.1 uncultured beta proteobacterium | reverse complement strand
CTGTGGGCAATGCCGGAGCGGGCTGAACCCAAACCGATCTTGGTCATCGCATCTTTAAACTTCAGGCGGTCTTCGGCCTTGTCGATGGCTTCGGGCGAGGCACCTATCAGTTCCACTTTGTATTTTTCCAGCACGCCGTTGTGCCACAGGTCGAGTGCGCAGTTCAGCGCCGTCTGACCGCCCATGGTCGGAAGAATGGCGTCGGGACGCTCCTTGGCGATGATCTTTTCCACCGTCTGCCAGGTGATCGGCTCGATGTACGTCACGTCAGCCGTAGCCGGGTCAGTCATGATCGTGGCCGGATTGCTGTTGATCAGAATGACCTTGTAGCCCTCCTCGCGCAAAGCTTTGCAGGCCTGCGCGCCCGAGTAGTCGAACTCACAGGCCTGGCCGATGATGATGGGGCCGGCGCCGATGATGAGGATGCTTTGGATGTCAGTACGTTTTGGCATTTTTATCTTGTAGGTCTTGTTAGTTCAGGCTTGCGGTGGCCAGCTTGGTTCCAAACCAGAGGAACAAGCCACCCACACCACTGGATAGGCTGGCACTCAGGCGTTTGCGTGCGCGAAATGCGTCAGCCAGACGGGCGCCCAGGAAAATCAGGGCAGACAGATACAGCGCGCTAAACACCATGATGATGGCGCTCAGAATCAAAAAGGGCACGGCCGGAGTGTCGTAACCAGGGTCGATGAATTGGACAAAGAAGGACAGCAGAAACAATATCGCCTTCGGGTTTAGCAGGCTGATGACCAACGCACGCTTAAAGGGCTGCTGCATATTGACCGGCGCCTCTGCCGTCAGCGAAGCGACGGGTTGCGCGCTGCGCAACTTCTGAATCGCTGCCCAGATCAGGTTGACGCCGACCCAGGCCAGATATGCTGCACCCAGATACTTCACGACCAGAAAAAAGGATGGATTGGAGCGCAACAGACTGGCTGCCCCCAGGGCAGTCAACAACAAAAGTATGGTGTCGCCCAGGAACACACCAAACGCGCCCTGATAGCCCGCCCGGATGCCACGCGCCGTGGCCACCGACAACACATACAGCGAGTTGGGACCGGGCAGCAAAATGATGCCAAAGGCCCCCAAGACATAGGTCCACAAATCCGTGACCCCATAAAAACTCATGCCCGCGCCTCCATCAAGCCCACGAAGCGGTCAAACAGGTAACCAATGTCTTGTGGACCGGGCGAAGCTTCCGGGTGACCCTGGAAGCAGAAGGCCGGTTTGTCTGTGCGCTCCAATCCCTGCAGCGTGTTGTCAAACAGGCTGATGTGGGTCGGGCGCAGGGTAGCAGGCAGAGTCTTTTCATCCACCGCAAAGCCGTGGTTCTGGCTCGTGATGGAGACCCGTCCGCTGTCCAGGTCTTTGACCGGATGGTTGGCACCATGGTGGCCGAACTTCATCTTGAAGGTCTTGGCCCCGGAGGCCAACGCCATGATCTGGTGGCCCAGGCAAATGCCGAAGGTAGGGATGCCGGCTTCAATCAATTCCTGGGTCGCGGCTATGGCGTAATCGCAGGGTTCCGGGTCCCCTGGGCCATTGCTCAGGAAAATGCCGTCGGGCTTGTGGCTCAGCGCCTCGGCAGCCGAGGATTGCGCCGGCAGCACGGTAACCTTGCAGCCGCGTTGGGCCAGCATGCGCAGGATGTTCTTCTTCACGCCGAAGTCAAAGGCGACAACATGAAACTTGGCTTCAGTTTGCTGGCCATAACCCTGACCCAGCACCCATTCGGTTTCAGTCCAGTCATAGGCCTTGCGACTGGAAACCACTTTGGCCAGGTCCAGACCGGCCATACTGGGTGCGCCCTTGGCGGCGGTGACCGCACGTTCGATCGCCGCACTGGTGACTTTTTCACCCGCAGCTAACGCCAGGATGCAGCCGTTTTGTGCGCCTTGCGTGCGCAGTTGTCGGGTCAGTTGGCGGGTATCTATATTGGCAATCGCCACCGTGCCCTGCTCCACCAGATATTCGCTCAACGTTTGCGTCATCCGGAAATTGGAGGCGATCTGTGGCAAATCCTTAATGATCAAGCCTGCAGCTTGAACCTTGTCGGACTCTACGTCTTCACGATTGACGCCGTAGTTTCCGATATGGGGATAGGTGAGCGTGACGATCTGCTGGCAATAGCTGGGGTCGGTCAGGATTTCCTGGTAGCCGGTCATGGAGGTGTTGAACACCACTTCGCCGACGCTAGAGCCAGTGGCTCCAATGGAATTGCCAACATAGACCGTGCCGTCTGCGAGCGCCAGAATGGCGGATGGGAAGGTTCCCTTGAGAGACAAAAGCACTGGTTACTCCGAATGGGTTACGGTTAGGCCCAAACGCGCTCAGAGTGGCTCTTGAGCGAATGCTTTTGAGAGGGGAAGATTCAGAGTTGCGCTTGGGACAGCTGTTTTCTGGAAAGCCACTGATTATAGCGGAGGGTAGGTGCTTACCCGAGATTGGGGGCCGTTAATTTACCGCTTGCCAATGCCTAAAGCGAACTCGCATGCAAACAGATCGCAGCAGCAGCAGCCACGTTGAGCGACTCCTCGCCGCCGGGCTGCCCGATGCGTGCAAAGACCGAGGCGCTGGCCATTAGCTCGGGGCCTACGCCCTGCCCTTCATGGCCCATCACCCAGGCGCAGGGTGTCGGCAGTTTTAATTCCTGGATCAACGCGCCTTGGTGTGAACTGGTCACCACCAGCGGAATGCCAAGCGCCAGCACATCTTCCACAGCCAATCCTTCAACCAGATGCAGTCCAAAGTGTGCCCCCATACCAGCGCGAAGGACCTTTGGGCTCCACAGGGCTGCCGTACCCTTGATGGCCAGCACCTGGCGAAATCCAAAGGCACCGGCACTGCGCAAAATGGATCCGACATTCCCTGCGTCCTGCACACGGTCCAGAATCACACTGGCAATCTGCGGTCGCAGCCCTTTATCTGTGGGCAGGTCCAGCACAAAACCCATGCTTGCAGGCGACTCCAGGGCACTGATGTCCTTGAACAGCGCGTCCGGCACGATGACTTTTTTGCCTGCGATCTCAATGCTGCTTTGTACCTGGGCCCAATAGGTCTCGGAATACACGGCGACCGACGGAACTAGACCGCGAAGCAGCGCGGCATCGCACAGATGGTCACCTTCAATCCAAAAGCGTCCAGCCTTGCGATACGCACTGTTGTCATGCGCGAGTTTGCGCAATTCCTTGAGCAAAGGGTTATCGCGCGAGCTGACAAAGACTGCGTCCGACATACCTGCAATCAATCTAAAACTTGCGCTACCGGCGCAAAGGTTTTGCGATGCTCCGGGCAAGCTCCATGGGTTT
>CAIQEX010000492.1 GCA_903870955.1 uncultured beta proteobacterium | reverse complement strand
TTCGCGGGTGACGTTGCCACCGGCGGCCTTGATTCGGGCGCAATCGGCGTAGGCATCTTTGACGCCCAAGGCAATATGACCGTAGGCCGTGCCGATCTCATACTGCTCCACACCCCAGTTGTAGGTGAGTTCAATTTCCGCCTGGGCCGGGTTAGCCTCAAAGCCCAGAAAGGCCAGCGTGTATTTGTATTCGGGGTTTTCGGATTTACGCAACAATTTCATGCCCAGCACCTGGGTATAAAAGTCGATGGAACGTTGGAGATCGCCGACGCGCAGCATGGTGTGAAGTATTCTCATGCAGCGGATTGTGGCGCAATTTATCCAGGCTTGCAGGCACTGTTGCAGAATGGGCCCTCGCCTTTGTGTCACTTCCAAGATACCCACCATGACCAGTTTTACCCAAGTCATTTTGTTTACCGATACCGACGGACGCGCCCGCTTTCGTGAAGAGCAGATTCCGCTGGCGCAGGGAAACCCGCAGTCCATGATGTCCGAGGTTTTTGCCTCAGGCGGCTATCAACTACGCTGGAGTCCCGTGGGTTTTCGCAGCAGCTTTCATTGCACGGGTGCGCCGCAATGGGTTTTTATCCTGAGTGGACAGATGGAGATCGGTATCCAGGGCGGCGTGTCGCGCATCTTCAAACCGGGCGAGCATTTTTACTCCGCCGACGTGCTTCCCGAAGGGGCTGTTTTTGATCCGACTGTGCATGGCCACTGGAGTCGCCAGGTCGGCCCCGACCCGTTGCAGACCTTGTTCGTGCGGGGTTAGGTTCTATTTTCTATCGCCGTATCTGCATGGATTGCACCATGGTATTGATCGACGAGACCAGTTCAGGCAGGTGAATAAATTCGGTGAGTCGAGCCAGTTCCGGTCGTTTTAGATAGCTCTGCAAATGAAAATATTCCGGCCCTGGCTCTTGTTCCAGATCGTAGGCCGCCAAATCCGTGACGTCACCTTGGGCCAACTTTTCACCTAGCCTGGCACAGACATAGCAGAACGCCATGCGGCTTGCGCGCTGACCCGTGACCATTGCGGGCGGGGTAACCAAAACCAGGTCAATATCCCGCACGTTGTCGATGATGCTTTGGGGCAACTTCCAACTCTGCATCAGCAGGCTGCCGATCTCTGCTGCGCATAAACCCAGATGCTCTTGCTCAAGCAGGCTGCGCTCCAACAAACCCGCGCCAGACATCGAGAGCACCAATTCCCGGCGCAAAAGAGAGTGACTTGCCACGGGGCCCAAAAAAGACAAAACCACTTGCGTTACCAGCGTGCCGGGTTCGGGCAATTGCAACAGCTGGGCCAGCTTGAAACACAGTTCGCTGGCAAAGGCGCTGGCATTCCAGAGACGGTCAAAAACGCGCTTGATTTCCGGATCACTGGTCCGAAATGATTCACCCAGCATGTACTGCAAGCAGATGCCGCGCACCGTGTTCATGCCCAGAAAGGTGACCGCCTGTCCGATACTGCCCAGCGGTGCCTTGAGTCCGTAGTAGGGCGAGTTCACTGTCACCAGAACTTTGGCTGCCACCTGCGGCTCGGCAATCACCATTTCGCTTAATTGCGCGGTGTTGGCTTCGGCCAAAAATTCGGGAGATACCAGTTTGTGCAGCGCGTGGGGCGGCCGTGGGATGCGACTGAGCATGGCCATGATGGCTTCGGCATCTTCGCTCGGTAAATCCACACTGCGCGTGGGAGAAAAATTCTTCAAACGGGCGTTGATTTGCGGGCCGGCCGGCCGCACGATTGGACGCAGATTGGGCTTGGCGGGCGCCTCGATTGGCACCGATGCAGGCGCGGTCAGAGGCGCAGGCGAAGCTTTTCGCTCAACAGGAGGACTGGGCGCCGCCGGGTCGCGTTTTTTCCTCAACAGAAAAAATACCGCTACGGC
>CAIQEX010000491.1 GCA_903870955.1 uncultured beta proteobacterium | reverse complement strand
CCGCGCGAACCTTGCGGTACTTCCCAGACCTTGAGCCAATACAAGCGACCCCGGTTGGAGAAGCACAGGATGTAGTCGTGGGTGTTGGCCACAAACAGTTGATCGACCCAATCGTCTTCCTTGGTGGCGGTGGCCTGCTTGCCACGTCCGCCACGCTTTTGTGCCCGGTATTCGCCCAGCGGCTGGCTCTTGATATAGCCACTGTGGCTCATGGTAACCACCATGTCAGTGGGGGTGATCAAATCTTCGGTGGACAGGTCGTAGGAAGAATGCTCAACCAGGCTGCGGCGCGCACCCAGTTTGGTTTGACCAAACTCGTGTTTGACGTGTCCCAGTTCGTCGCCAATGATGGTGGAGACACGCTCTGGCTTGGCCAGGATGTCCAGCAGGTCTTCAATCTCCGACATCACTTCTTTGTATTCGGCAACGATCTTGTCCTGCTCCAGACCGGTCAGGCGTTGCAAACGCATTTGCAGAATTTCTTGCGCTTGCGTGTCGGACAGGCGATATAAACCATCGGCGCCCATGCCGTAGTTTTTCTCCAAGCCATCCGGCCGGTAGTCATCCGCGTTTACCACGCCGCCGTCGGCCCGGGTGCGGGTCAGCATCTCGCGCACCAGTTGGCTGTCCCATGGGCGATTCATCAATTCGATTTTGGCCACCGGTGGGGTGGGCGACTCACGGATGATGCGGATGAAATCGTCGATATTGGCCAATGCCACCGCAAGACCTTCGAGCACATGGCCTCGTTCGCGCGCCTTGCGCAGGTTGAATACGGTACGCCGTGTTACCACTTCACGTCGGTGATTCAGGAAAACCTCGATCAGGTCCTTCAGGTTGCAAAGCTTGGGCTGCCCATTGATCAAGGCCACCATGTTGATGCCAAAGGTGTCCTGCAACTGTGTCTGTTTGTACAGATTGTTCAATACGACTTCCGGCACCTCGCCACGTTTAAGTTCGATGACCAGGCGCATGCCGGACTTGTCCGACTCGTCCTGGATGTGGCTGATGCCTTCGATCTTCTTTTCGTGCACCAACTCGGCCATGCGCTCTTGCAGCGTCTTTTTGTTGACCTGATACGGCAATTCGTCAACGATGATGGACTGACGCTGACCCTTGTCGATGTCCTCAAAGTGGCATTTGGCGCGCATGACCACACGGCCACGTCCAGTGCGGTAACCTTCTTTGACACCGTTGATGCCGTAAATGATGCCAGCGGTTGGGAAGTCAGGGGCCGGAATGATGTCCATCAAATCATCAATAGTGGCTTCCGGGTTGCGCAGCAAATGCAAACAGGCGTCAACGACTTCATTCAAGTTGTGCGGTGGGATATTGGTCGCCATACCCACGGCGATCCCTCCCGAGCCATTGACCAACAAGTTCGGAATACGGGTTGGCAGAACCAGTGGTTCTTTTTCGGAGCCGTCGTAATTGGGGCCGAAATCTACGGTTTCCTTATCCAGATCAGCCAGCAACTCATGGGCGATTTTGGCTAAACGGATTTCGGTGTAACGCATGGCCGCTGCGTTGTCTCCGTCAACCGAGCCGAAATTGCCTTGGCCGTCCACCAGCATATGTCGCATGGAAAAGTCCTGCGCCATTCGAACTATGGTGTCGTAAACGGACTGGTCGCCGTGCGGGTGGTATTTACCAATCACATCACCGACGATACGTGCCGACTTTTTGTATGCCCGGTTCCAGTCATTATTGAGTTCGTGCATGGCAAACAGGACACGCCGATGTACCGGTTTCAGTCCATCCCGCGCGTCTGGCAATGCGCGCCCTACGATTACGCTCATAGCGTAATCAAGGTAACTTCGCCGCATTTCCTCTTCGAGGCTAATTGGCAGGGTTTCTTTTGCGAACTGGGTCATTGGAGGTGGCTCTGACTGGGACAACCTTACATTGTACGGGGCACCGCTTGTAGCATTGAAGCAACAGTCAAACTATGCTCGATGCAACTAATTGCGGGGCTTTGGTCAGAGAGTAGCTCTAGAAAACGTTATGGATGTGGCACAATGTTGCCCAACGTCCTACACGGTGCAAGTCGTCGCCGGACGTTGAAAATATCTCCGCAGCGCCGCTGCAGTTTGCTCCGCATAAAAGGAAAGTCATGAAATTAATTAATAAAGTAGCAATCGTTATCGCTACCGCAGCACTCGCTACTGTTGCTGGCGCTCAGGAAATTCACAACTGGAGGAGTGCCGCTGGTGATGTTTGGAAAGACGCAGCAGGCGAATGCTGGCGTGATGCCAGCTGGACTCCTGCAACGGCTGCTGCTGGCTGTGATGGCGCTATTAAACCGGTGGCACCTGCTCCAGCTCCAGCGGCTCCTGTCGCCGCTCCGGCACCGGCTGCAGCTCCGGCTCCCGCACCTGTTGCAGCTCCTGCACCAGCACCGGCGCCTGCGCCAGTAGTTGCTGCTGCACCTGCAGCAGCCAAGGTCACCTATGCAGCTGATGCGTTCTTTGACTTTGACAAAGCGGTTTTGAAGCCCGAAGGCAAGGCCAAGTTGGATGACCTAGTTAGCAAGGTTAAGGGCATTAGCCTTGAAGTGATCATCGCTGTGGGTCACACTGACGCTGTCGGCAATGATGCCTACAACCAGAAGTTGTCGGTTGCGCGTTCTGAAGCTGTCAAGTCTTACCTGGTGTCCAAGGGCATCGAAAAGAACCGCGTTTACACCGAAGGCAAGGGCGAAAAGCAACCCGTTGCTGACAACAAAACTTCTGAAGGCCGCGCCAAGAATCGTCGCGTGGAAATCGAAGTGGTTGGTACGCGTTCCAACTAAATCGGCGAAATCCGGCTAGTCAAAGGGCCCGCTTCGGCGGGCTTTTTGTTGCCTGTGGATAATCTGAATATGAATACACACGTTAATGCTGACGCAGCTGAACTTGCCAAGTTTTCCGATCTGGCTCATCGTTGGTGGGATACCGAGAGCGAATTCAGGCCTCTGCACCAGATCAATCCGTTGCGCCTTGAATGGATAAATGGGATTTGTCCGGTACAGGGTCTACGCACCCTGGATATAGGATGTGGGGGCGGGATTTTGACGGACTCACTGGCACGCAAGGGTGCGACTGCCTTGGGAATTGACTTGTCAACTAAGGCTTTGAAGGTGGCCCAGTTACATGCTATGGAGGCTCAAACTGCCAACGTGGTGTATCGCGAAGTAAGCGCCGAAGCACTTGCCTTAGAGGCTCCAGGTCAGTTTGACCTGGTGACCTGCATGGAAATGTTGGAACACGTGCCGGATCCGGCATCGATTGTGCGTGCGTGTTCAACCCTGGTTAAACCGGGTGGATGGGTCTTTTTCTCGACTCTGAACCGCAATGCGAAGTCGTTTTTGCTGGCGATCGTGGGTGCTGAGTACATCCTCAACATGCTGCCGCGCGGTACCCACGAATACGCCAAGATGATCAAACCCAGCGAGCTTGGCAGTTATTGCCGTGATGCTGGCCTCGATTTGAAACAGACCAAGGGTATGTCCTACAACCCTTTGACCAAGCGTTATTGGTTGAATAGCGATGCCAGCGTGAATTACCTGTTCGCCACCCAAAGACCTGCAGCCTGAAAATGGTCCTTTTCGAAAACATCGATGCGGTGCTGTTTGATCTGGACGGGACGCTAATTGACAGTGCGCCCGATTTGGGAGCGGCGGCCGATCAAATGCGCGTGAGTCGCGGTATGTCTTCATTGGCACCTGATATGTACCGACCACTGGCCGGTTCTGGCGCGCGCGGGATGTTGGCCGTGGCTTTCGGATTGACACCGCAGGATCCCCAATTTGAAACCATGCGGGAAGAGTTCTTTTGCAATTATGAGAATTGCATGACGCAGCGCACGTATGTTTTTGAGGGCGTTGAAAGCATGATTCGGCAGTTGGTTGAAGCCGGGTTGCAATGGGGCGTGGTGACTAACAAGTCGGCCCGTTTTACCGACCCATTGACGCGTGCAATGTCTTTGTTCGCAACGGCAGGTACGGTGATCAGCGGCGATACGACACCACATGCCAAACCGCATCCCGCGCCATTGCTGGAAGCAGCGCACCGATTGGGGTTGGCGCCTACCCGTTGCATTTACGTGGGCGACGATGAGCGCGATATCCAGGCGGGGCTTGCTGCAGGCATGACCACCGTGGCGGCTGATTATGGCTACCTGGGCGAGAAGGCCGATACGACAACTTGGGGCGCACAGGCACGGATTAAATCTCCGCTAGAACTATTGAAATTGCTTAACAAGGCCTAAAATAGGACTTGAGGGGCTGCACTGGTTTCGACGTGGATTCGGACGCGCAGCAGGGCATGTCGAGCTGAGTGCGCTCGTAAAACAGATTCAAACAAACTAACTGCAAACGACGAACGTTTCGCACTCGCTGCTTAATTGCACGTGAGCCTCACAACAGCAAGCCGATAGGCTGGGCAAGGGTGGTCAGATCGCAAGGTCAGGCCATCCAGGCTGTGGGGTAATTTCATTCGGCTGGACCTGCCTTGGGTGACTTAGGGCAGGTCGAGAAAATAGGTTACTGGCGTCTTGTATAGCGTGCCACTGCGCGATCCAAGAGGCGAGACTCAAATCAGACGGCTACACATGTAGAACTGTTCGAAGAAGGTTTGCGGACGCGGGTTCAAATCCCGCCAGCTCCACCATACCCCTGTTTAAAGGCCGCTAAGGATAACCACTTAGTGGCCTTTTTCTTTTTTAAATCAACAGCTTACAGAGCAATAGCCGATACAGGCCGTTATCGACAGCTCGCGTGAGGCGGCTTGTAAACCGGGTCTGCAACTTCATTCT
>CAIQEX010000490.1 GCA_903870955.1 uncultured beta proteobacterium | reverse complement strand
CGTGAACTCAATGTATCCAGCGATATTGACCTGATTTACGTCTATGACCATGACGGCGATACCAGCGGCAGCGCCTTGGGCCGGGGCCGCATTTCGAACCAGGAATTCTTTGCCAAACAGGTACGCGCGATCTACGCCCTGGTGGGTGACAGCACCGAGCACGGCTTTGTGTTTCGTGTGGACCTGGCACTGCGGCCCAACGGCAACTCCGGTCCGGCGGCCGTTTCTCTGGCGGCTCTGGAAGAGTATTTTCAGGTCCAGGGACGCGAATGGGAGCGTTTTGCCTGGCTCAAGAGCCGGGTGATTGCGCCCGGCAACAGCGTCAAGGAGTCGTGCGCACAGAGTTTGCGCGGGGTGGTGATGCCGTTTGTTTTCAGGCGCTACCTGGACTACAACGTGTTTGACGCGCTGCGCATCCTGCACCGCCAGATCCGCGACCACGCTGCGAAACGCAGTGCCGGCCACCCCGAGCGCGGCAATGACGTCAAGTTATCGCGCGGCGGCATCCGTGAAATTGAATTCACCGTGCAACTGCTGCAAGTGGTGCGTGGCGGCCAGTTCCCCGAATTGCGCACCCGCCCCACGCTGAGCGCTTTGCAGCGCGTGGCCCAAGCCGGCCTGATGTCGCAAACGGCGGCCGACAACCTGGCGCGGGCCTATGTGTTTCTGCGCCAGGTCGAACACCGCATTCAGTATCTGGATGACCAGCAAACCCATGTGCTGCCGACGGTCGATGGGGACTTGCAGTGGATCGCGCACACCATGGGCTACGCGGACACGAGTGGTTTTCTGGCCCAGTTGGACGCGCACCGCGAATGCGTGGCCTATGAGTTCGACGCGCTGCTCGGCGGCGCGCAACCGGAGTGCAAAGGCTGCAACGGAAATGGCAAACAGGCGGCACCGGACGCCAGCGACTTTGAAGTCTTGCTGAACGCCACACAAGGCAAATTCCGGGAGCGCCTGGTCAGTTGGCAAACCCATCCCCGCGTGCTTGCGCTGCGGGAAGAATCCCGCAACCGCTTGGGCAAGCTGATTTTGCGCACCGCGCAGTGGGTCAGTGAGGGCCGCGTCAGTGAAGATGCGGCGGTGCGCCTGTCCGACTGGATCGAGGCGCTGCTGCGTCGCGAGAGCTATCTCGCCTTGCTGCTGGAGCGACCCAATGTGCACGAGCGCCTGCTGCACATGCTGGGCGCAGCCAAATGGCCGGCACGCTACCTGCAGCAACATCCCGGCGTGATTGACGAGTTGGCCGGCAGTGACATGCTGAATGAACGCTTTGAGGCCGCCGAGTTTGAGGGTGAAATGGAACGGCGGCGCGCTGCACTGCAAAGCAGCGGCGAGGACGACGATGAAGCGCTGCTGAATCTTTTGCGCCGCGCCCACCATGCGGAGGTTTTCCGCACCCTGGCCCGCGACGTCGAGGGTCGCATCACGGTCGAACAGGTGGCCGATGACCTGAGTGCTCTGGCCGAGAGCATGCTGCGAACCACCACCCGCTGGTGTTGGGAGCGGCTAAAAAACCGCCATCGACCGGATCACCGCTTTGGCATCATTGCCTACGGCAAGCTGGGCGGCAAGGAACTGGGTTATGGCAGCGATCTGGACATCGTGTTCGTCTATGACGACGAAGATGATCGTGCATTTGAGGTCTACGGCGCCCTGATACGCAAACTGATTAACTGGCTCACCGTTAAAACCGGCGAAGGCGATCTGTACGAGATCGACACCGCGCTAAGACCCAACGGCAACTCCGGCCTGCTGATCACCAGCTTTGAGTCCTATGCCAATTACCAGCAGCAGCGCGGCAGCAACACCGCCTGGACCTGGGAGCACCAGGCCATGACACGTGCGCGCTGCGTGCTGGGTGATGCCTCCATGCAGCAGCGTTTTGACGCAGTGCGTGAGGCCGTCATTGGCACCGTGCGGGAAGAGGCCGGGTTGCGCAAAGAAATCATGGACATGCGCACCAAGGTGAGCAGCGCGCGGCCCGTCAAAGGGGGCCGTTTTGATGTCAAACACAGCCCGGGCGGCATGGTCGACATTGAATTTGTGGTCCAGTTTCTGGTCTTGTCGCAAAGTGCAAGTCACCCCGAGTTGCGCGCCAACGTAGGCAATATCGCCTTGCTGCAGCGGGCCCAGGCCTGCGGCCTGTTGCCCGGGCAGACCGGCGACAACGCCGCCCTTGCCTATCGCGCCCTGCGCCAAATCCAGCACCGTGCCCGTCTCAACGAAGAACCGACACAGGTGGACATGGAGCAGGCGCAGTTTGAGCGCGACGCCGGATTGGCGTTGTGGGGGGCGGTATTTAGCTGAGCGGTGGAAACACCGCATGCGCTCGCGGCGCGTCGGGATCTGGCTTCTCAGCATGCATTGCCGGTGCGATACTGTGCTGCATGTCAACGCCTGATGCCCCTCACTGCGTACGCCAATTTCGTCAAATTTTGCTCTGGCCTCTGCGCCTGATGCCGGTGCATGGCTCTGAGACCCAGCACGCAAAGCCCTGGCAGATGCTGTCAGACATGGGCGACGCCACCCCTTGGCGGGAGGTCGTTGATGAATACACCGGTGATGCCCACCATTTTCACGAGCGGCACTACAACGAGTTCGTCACCTTCTTGCCGTATGTGCAGCGCTTTCTTTACGGCGAGGGTCACGGAAAAGGTGTCGGGCGTGCACATGGCTCTCCGATGCGCATATTCCGTCGCCATGATGTGCGCGCAGTGCGTGCGATCTTTAGGCCTGGCGATGCACCCATCACATTGGAAGTGGTGCATGTAGATCTGTATTTCTTTCTGGATCTGGACCTAGTCCTACTCAACGTGGAAGTGGCAACCGACAATTTAACGTTGCCCCAGGCCCAGGAGTTGCTTTACCGTTTTGGTCGCGGCTATCCGCCGGGTTGGGACGCGCAGGGACAAGCCCAGCACTGTCTGCATCAGGCCCAGTGGCTGGATGTGAACGGTCAGGTACTCGCCGAATCCGATGCCAGCCAGCGTGAACTGTTCATGGACCATGTGGCGCGCCACCGGGCGCCCCGAATTGCTGCCCACTGGGACTGGCTTTTGCAACCCCTTGTGAGCGACCATTCCACACAAGCAGGGGCGTTGCGATACCGCCAAATTGAGTATTACCGGATGCCACTTCTAGGCTATTTGGCGGTAGACAATCCACGCTCTATAAGCCGCAGTGACTTCATACGCATTGGATTGGTGACCGGAGCGGGACCTACCCACGAGGGCAACACCCTGCCCTTTGCCGAAGACCACTTGAGTGATTTTGAGGAACGGTATTGCTACGATCGCTTTTGGACGCAAGGCGGAGCAGCGCCCAACACGCGTTACCTTTGCACCGGTCATTCGATGGTGGTAGTGGGCGATTCCAGTAGCCACTTCTTTGGCTGTCGTGACCGCGGCGTGCTGGCCCAATTCAGGCATCAGCATTTCCTCCTGTTTCTGATTGCGCACTTTCAAAAGGCGGCACTTTTGATGTTCTCGGACAGGCTGGCCGAGACGCTTCGGCATCTCGACATTACCGATCCGGGCAGTGTGCGCACATTCAAACGCAGCATTCGCAGTTGCTTCGCCAGCTTTTTACGCTTTACCCACCGCTACTGGTTTCATGAAGTATCCGAGCAGGCCCAAACACGCGCGCTATTTAGAAAGTGTGCCCAACACCTCGGACTGGACCCGCTGTTTGCAGAGGTCAAAGAGCGCATTGCCGACATGAACAATTATCTGGAAGCGGATAGCCTGCGTCGCCAAGCCAACACCGTCGTGCGCCTCACAGTGGTCACCATCTTTGGCCTGATAGGCACCATTACAACGGGCTTTTTGGGCATGAACCTGTTGTCTGAAGCTGACGCTTCCATGGAGCGCAGAGTATTCATCTTTGCCCTGGTGTTCGTGCTCACCACGGCGATCACGGTTTACACCATGATCAAGTCAAAGCGTCTGTCAGATTTCCTGGATGTGCTGTCCGAGGAGCGTGTCAGCGCATGGAGCAAGTTCAAGGCATTCATCGCTATTTGGGCTAGCCAGCGCGAACGCAACCCGTGACGCAGACGGGAATCGGTTTCACTTCTCGCTAAAGCAGCCCATCAACCCGCCCGAATCCGCTGCACCAACTGCGTAGTCGAGTAACCGGCCACAAAAGGCAGCGCCAGTGCGTGGCCGCCCCAGCTTTCCACCAGCTTGGTTTCGGCCAGTTTGGACATGTCGTAATCGCCGCCTTTGACCAGAATGTCAGGCCGGATCTCGCCGATCAGCTCCAGCGGCGTATCTTCGTCAAACCAGGTCACCAGACTGACCGCCTCCTGCGAGGCCATGACGATGGCGCGGTCTGCGTCCTTGTTCAGCGGCCGATCATCGCCCTTGCCGAGTCGTTTCACCGACGCGTCGGTGTTGAGTGCCACGATCAGGCTGCCACCCAGTGCGCGGGCTTGCGCCAGATAGACCACATGGCCTCGGTGCAACACGTCGAATACCCCGTTGGTAAACACCCAGGGCCTGGGCAAAGCGGACAAGGCTGAAGCCAAATCATGGCGGGGCTGGATCTTTTGCAAAAAGGCGGGAGGGGCGATCTGGGAGTGCATGGTGGAGATGCTAGCAGGGCTTTTGACCGCGCTTCGCCCTGTATTTCGAGGATTGTCCCGGCAATGGCGATGCATAATCTTCTGGCACCATGAACCTCATCCCGATCGAGATCGACTCCATCCGCATTGGATACCCCTTGCCTTGTGACCTGGTCGACAAGGACGGCGTGCTGTTGGCCAAAAAATCTTTCGTGGTCCGCTCCAAGGATGATCTGGTGATGTTCCATAACCGGAGCAATGGCCTGTTCATTGACGGTCTGGACGCCGAGGCCCTGCACAAAGCCTATATCGACCAGTTGCAGACCATGATGCGCAACGACAAGTCGATTGGCGAAATTGCCGACTCCAAGCTTCTGGTTGACAAAGCCGTCAAGCGCACGGCGGTTACGGATGACCGTGTGGACTGGCGTGACCTGCAGGTGCAGGCCAACTATGTTCTGCGTGATCCGCACAAGGAATCATTTATCGATCGGCTGGAGCATGTGCACCAGATTCTGTTCAAGGAGTCTCTGCGCAACCCCAATGGTGTGCTGTTTGCCTTGATCCAGTTGTCCGCCACCGAGACCGAAATGTACAGCGCCACCCACGCCATGCTGGTCAGTGTGATTTGTGGCCTGGCGGCGCGCGAAGTCCTTAACTGGCCTGAGCCGGTGGATATGCTGCTGCGCAAAGCCGCGCTGACGATGAATATTTCCATGACCGAGTTGCAGGATCGCCTGACGTCACAAAAGCGCCCTGCGGACGCATTTCAACAGGCGCACATTGCCGACCATCCTCAAAAGTCTGTAGAACTGCTGCAGGCCATGGGCATTACCGATTCCACCTGGTTAGACGCGGTGGCCGCGCACCATATCGAAGGACCCGGGGGCCTGCGGAGTAAAGCACCGGCGCACCGGCTGGCGCGCCTGATCCAGCGTGCCGACATGTTTGCTGCGCGCTTGTCGCCCCGCCTGACACGGCCCCCCGTTTCGCCTGCTGTGGCGATGCAGGCGTGCTATTTTGATGAGAACAAACAAGTCGATGAAGCCGGCGCCGCACTGATCAAGGCCGTGGGTATTTACCAACCCGGTGCCTACGTCAAATTGGCCTCGGAAGAGGTGGCCGTTGTGGTTCGGCGCGGCGCCAATACCAGCACGCCCCGCGTGGCGGTGGTGTTGAACCGAAGTGGCATGCCCACCGCCGAGCATGCCGTGCGTGATACCAGCCACAAGGATTACCGCGTGGTCGCCAGCGTGCCGCACCACGAAGTCAAGGTCCACATCACCATGGACCGCATGCTGCCGCTGACGCAAACCGCGCCGACCGACCGCCTCTGGTAAAGCCAGGCGCCCCTGCGCCTATACCCTGCAAACAAGAGGGTTTTTGCACCGCTTGATTTAAAATAATACCGATCAGTCACAAAATGGCTTTAACGGTAACACACCCACCCTTCATGAAAATCGCCATCATCGGATCCGGAATCTCAGGCTTGGCCGTCGCCCACAAACTTCGCGGCCAAGCGGACCTCACACTGTTTGAAGCCGGTGACTATTTTGGCGGCCACACCCATACGGTGGATGTCACCCTGCCGGGGCCCTCCGGCATGCTGACCCACGGCGTGGACACCGGGTTTCTGGTTTTCAATGAGCGCACTTACCCCAAACTCATCGCCTTGTTCGAAGAACTCGGCGTGGCCACGGCCAAGTCGGACATGTCGTTTTCGGTGCGCGTGCCCAGCGGGCGTGGCGCGCAAGCGCTGGAATGGAACGGCTCCACGCTGAACACGGTTTTCGCCCAGCGCAGCAATTTGCTGAACCTGCGCTTTCTGAAGATGCTGCGTGAGGTGGTGCGCTTTAACGCCCTGGCCACCCGGATTGCCGAAAGTGGCGCTGACATCGAACTGATGCAGCCCTTGTCAGCGTTTCTGGCGCAACACCAGTTTTCCAGCACCTTTCGCGACTGGTACTTTTTGCCCATGCTGGGTTGCATCTGGAGTTGCCCGACCGACCAGATGCTGCATTTTCCGGTGGCCACGATGATTCGGTTCTGCCACAACCACGGGCTGATTCAGGTCAACAACCGTCCCCAGTGGTGGACGGTTGCCGGTGGTGCGCGGAACTACGTGGAAAAGATCGTTGCCAGCGTGCCGGACAAGCGCCTGAACACACCGGTGCAAAGCATCCGGCGCGATGGCCAAGGCGTCTGGATCACCTCGCACGGTCAAACCGAGCGCTTTGACAGCGTGGTGCTGGCCTGCCATTCGGATCAATCCCTGGCTCTGCTGAGCGATGCCAGCACGCACGAGCGTGACACGCTGGGTGCTATCCGTTACCAACCGAATGCCGCGGTACTCCACACCGATATCTCGGTATTGCCACGCCAGCGCCGTGCCTGGGCCGCATGGAACTACGAGCGTGCGTCAGACCGCAGCCTGGAGAAGTCGCGCGTGTGCCTGCACTATTTGCTCAATCTGCTGCAGCCTCTGCCCTTTAAGCAGAGCGTGGTG
>CAIQEX010000489.1 GCA_903870955.1 uncultured beta proteobacterium | reverse complement strand
TGCCATGACGTCGCTTGGCACCAAGCTGGCGGGCACGTTCACTTACATCACGGGCTTACTCCATTGATCAGTTTAAGTTAGGGCGTGCCATTCCCCTAGGCAATGGCATGCCCTGAACCAGACCCGACCCTCTCCATCTCCCCCACCCACCGTTCTCCCGCAAGGCCCATCGTGAATCCCTTTCTCTCCACCACATTCTGGCAACTCTGGAGCCTGATGGCGCTGGCGCTGCTGCTGGTGATGGCGCTGGATTCTGATTTGCGCGAACGGCGGGTGCCCAATCTGCTGGTGCTGCTGGCCTTGGGTGTGGGTGTGGCGTTGAACACGGTCGGCCCGGCCAACACCGGTGCCGGCCTGTTTGACACGCTGCCGGGTGCACTCGGTGCCACCGGCGCGCTGTCAGGCGCGTTGGCTGGCTTGCTGGTGTTCATGCCTTTCTATTGGTTGCGCGCCATGGGTGCGGGCGACGTCAAACTCATGGCCGCAGTGGGCAGCTTTGCTGGCCCCGCCGAGGCCATCAGCTTGGCCTTGTGTACGTTGGTCGCGGGTGGCTTGCTGGCAGTGCTGCGCATGCTCTGGATCGGCAAGTCGCGCCAGGTGCTTGCCAATGTGAAAACCGTTTTACAAGGTTGGAGCATGGGTCTGCCGCATGGCTTTGATGCCGCCACCCAAAGCGCCGACCGCCTGCCCTATGCCCTGGCCTTTGCCGGCGGTGTCACGGCCTACAGCTATTGGCGCCTCAGCGGTGGTGCCGCGTTGCTGGCCTGGTAGGGCCACCGCTTCAAGGAACACACCATGGACATGCGCACTGCACTCCCCCCGGACGATGGCCTGCCCGACAACTTTTTGATTGACCTGTTGTTGCGCCATTTCTACCAACGCGGGGAAATACAACTATTCGAGATGTCCGCCCGTATCGGCCTGAACCGTGACCGCATCGAGACGCTCATCGAGCAAATGCGCAGCGCCCATTGGGCCGAGATTCCACGCCGTGGCGAGTTCGATGGCGACATGACCTATGCGCTCACCGAGGCCGGCTACCGGCAGGCCAAGCTATCGTTCGACAAGTGCCAGTACGTGGGCCCCGCACCGGTCACGCTGGCTGAGTATGTGGCGATGGTCAAGGCGCAAAGCGTGCGCTTTGCCCCGGTCACGCGCGCTCCGCTCAAGGCCGCCCTGAAGGATTTGGTGATCGACGACCGTGCCCTGCCCAGCCTGGGCGGCGCGCTGAACTCGGGCAAGGCGATTTACCTGCATGGCCCCAGCGGCAGTGGCAAAACCTACCTGGCGGAACACCTGGTCAAAACGCTGAGTGGCCAGATCTGGATACCCCATGCGATCTATGTCGATGGTGAGGTGATTCTGGTGTTTGACGCCCGCGTGCACCAGGTCGTCATGCCGGATGCGTCAGGGGTGCGCGGCCTGTTCCGCGACCTCCCCCTGGATGAGCGCTGGGTGCGCGTGCAACGCCCGGTGGTCATGGCGGGCGGTGAACTGACGCTGTCGATGCTGGAGCTTGAATTTGACACGCTCAGCCGCCTGTACGTGGCGCCACCGCAACTCAAGGCCAACAACGGCATCTTTGTGGTCGATGACCTGGGCCGCCAGCGCGTCAGCCCGCGCGAGTTGCTCAACCGCTGGATCGTGCCGCTGGACCGGCATCTGGACTACCTCGGTTTGCACACTGGTGCCAAGATCGAAGTGCCCTTTGACGTGTCCGTTATTTTCCTGTCCAACCTGGCGCCTGAAGACCTGACCGACCCGGCGTTCTCCAGACGCCTGGGCTACAAGATGTACCTCGGCGCGCTCAGTGAGGCCAACTACCGCAAGGTTCTGGCACAGGCCTGCGAACGCCTGGACATTGCGTTTGACGCGGACTGCGCCGACTACCTGATGGACTGCCTGCACGCCATTTACGACGAACCTTTTTTGGCCTGCACGCCGTATGACGTGATCAGCAAGATTCGTGACCGCGCGAATTACCTGGAAGAACAACCATGCCTGACTCCGAAATCGATCGAGTGGGCCTGGAACCTGTATTTCGGCATTGCCGGAACCCCGACTGAAGAAAGAATGCTATGAAAAATGCCCGTGCCCTCATGATGATTTCACTCTCGGTGGTGGCCGGTGTGGTCGCCGTCGCATTGGCCGCGCGCTGGGTCGGACAGCAAGCCAACGACAACAGCGCCCGTGTGGTGGTGGCGGCGCAGGACCTGGAACTGGGTGCACCCGTGAATGCGCCGATGCTGCAGGTGATTGCCTGGCCAGCGGGCGCGGTGCCGGTAGGCTCCTTCGCGGACGTTGCCAAGCTGGAAGGCCGGGTGGTGCGCTCACCGGTATTCAAGGGCGAACCAATTCTGGAGCCCAAGCTGGCCCCGGTGGGCACCAAGGGGGGCTTGCCGTCCATGATCGAGGGCGGCAAGCGCGCCATCAGCGTCAAAGTCAATGAAGTGGTCGGCGTGGCAGGCTTTGCCTTGCCGGGAAGTTTTGTCGACGTCATGGTGAACACCACAGACAACAAGGATAAGGCCGTATCCCGCATCGTGCTGAACCGCATTTTGGTGTTGGCGGTGGCGCAGGAAGCCAACCGCGACGAGACCAAACCCAAGGTTGTCAATGCAGTCACGCTGGAAGTTGCGCCCGACGAGGCAGAAAAAATTGACCTGGCACGCAGCATCGGCACCTTGTCTCTGGTTCTTCGCAACCCGATCGACAAAGTCACTGTTGAAACCACCGGGGTTCGACGCGATGACCTGCTAGCCAAAGAAGCTGCCGTGCCGCTGCCACCGGTGCCGCCGGTTCAGCTGCTGCAGCGCCTGCAACCCAGGGTCAAAGCGATGCCACTGGCCGCACCCCCTGTCGTGCCAGCCGTGGCCACTGTTGAAGTGATCCGCGGCGTGCAAAAAGCCAATTCCGAATTCTGATCTCCAAGGAATCCCCATGACCACTATCCAACCGTGTCTTTACGAGGGCACTTCTTCGGCCAGCAAGCGGGCTCCAACACCCGGCGCTTTCCGGCTGCGCAACCTCTGGCTGGGCGCTGCATTGGCCGGGCTGGCCGTGTGTGCCCCGGCACAAACAACCCCAGCCATGCCCGCCACTCCTGCCGTGCCAGTCTTGCCAGCGAAGGCACCCGCAGCACCCCAGAAACTGCTGCCTAACAAGCTAATACCCAACCTACCCACAATGCCCGCCGTGGCAGATGCTGGCAGCGGCATGGCGATGGTCGTGGCGCCCCGGGAACTCGTCATTGGCAAGTCATTCCTGATGCACATGAGCGCGCCCATTGAACGCATTTCGGTGGGCAACCCCAGCATTGCCGATGTGTCATTGATTAACCCGACCGAGTTGTACCTGCTGGGCAAGAACTATGGTTCGACCAACATCATGGTGTGGCGAAAGGGTGGTGACACCCTGGTCATGGATGTCAACGTCAGCATTGACGCGCAGCGGATGGAGCAAAAGCTGAGAGACCTGTTGCCTGATGAAAAGGACATCCGGGTCAAACCCGCAGCCGACTCGGTGATTCTGCTTGGCACGGTGTCGAGTGCCTTGAAAGCCAAGTACGCCGAAGAGATTGCCGATGCCTTTGTGCGTGACATCAACAGGACCCTGGTGTTGCCAGTCAACGCAGGTGACGCCAAGGCCAAGTCCGGCACTGCGCTGAGCGTAGGCGGTGGTGACAGCAGCCCCCGCGCTGGCGGCGCCAAGGTGGTCAACCTGCTGCAGGTGACACAGCCTCAGCAGGTCATGCTGGAAGTCAAGATAGCCGAGGTCAGCAAGACGCTGATCGACAAACTGGGCTCCAGTGTGGCCATGAACCGGAGCAGCGGAAACGGAGAGAACTCGTTCTCCCTGTTGTCCAATTTTCTGAGCAAAGGCGGTGGCTTGCTGCAGGCCTTGAATGGGGCAGGCAATGCCTTCACCATCGATGCACAGAAGGACGATGGATTGGTGCGGGTGCTGGCAGAGCCCAACATCATGGCCATCAGCGGCCAGTCGGCAAGCTTCCTTTCGGGCGGCAAGATCTTTATTCCGGTGAGTCGAACCACCGACGCCGGCGGCATCACCATCACGCTTGAAGAGAAGGAATTTGGTATTGGCGTGCGCTTCATGCCCACGGTGCTGGACGGTACCCGCATCAATCTCAAGCTGATGTCCGAGGTTTCCGAGTTGTCTCAAACCGGCTCGCCATTTCTCTCGGTAAATAACGTTGTGTCGATCATTCCTTCCATGAGTGTGCGCAAAGTGGACACCACCGTACAACTCAACGATGGGCAGAGTTTTGTCATCGCCGGGTTGATCAAGAACAACGCCACGACTGCCATCAAGCGCATCCCCGGTCTGGGTGAAATTCCGCTGCTCGGTGCGCTGTTTCGCAGCACCGAGTTTCAGAAGGACCAGACCGAACTGCTGTTCGTGATCACGCCCCGTCTGGTCAAGCCACTGGCTGAAGTACCGGTCTTGCCTACCAGCAACCATGTGGAGCCAAGTCGCGCAGATCTGTTCCTGAACGGCCAGGTTGAAGGCTCGGAGCCGGCACCTGAAATCAACCCATAAAGGAATCAAAATGACCCGAATTACCACCCTCGCGTTGACCTGCCTTGTGGCTGGATGTGCTGGCGTGTCGCCGCAATACGACGCAAAGTTTGGCAATGCCGTGCGGGCTGCACGCCTGGCCCAAACCCTCAACCCAAATGCTGGTGCCAAAGCAGACCCGGCCCTGGGTCTGGACGGCGCCTCCGCCGGCAATGCGCTCGAGCGCTACCAGGATTCTTTCAAGGCCCCACCCACCACCTTCGAGATCATCAATATCGGTGGTGTCCTGTCGGGCAAATGAACGAGGATTTTTGTCATGACCATCAAAGTATCTGCCATCTGCACCAGCGCAGAAGATCTGGCTGCACTGTCGCGCCCGGCCGTGGGTGCGGGAGCCGTGTTTTCGGCGCATCTGGGAAGCGTGCAGTCGCTTGACGAGGTTCTGACTTCGGACCAACCCGATGTGCTCATCATCGATGTGCCGGTGCCCGACGAACCTGCCATGAAGCAGATAGAAAGTGCGCTGGCAAAGGCCTTGTCCACGCACCTGGTGCTGGTCAGCCCGGACCGTTCGGTGGAGTTCCTGATGCGTGCCATGCGGGCCGGGGTGCGCGAGGTGCTGCCCGCGCCCCTGACGGTGGCCACCGTGCAGCAAGTGATCAACCATGCACAGGGCTACCCGTTGATCAATGGACGCCACCAGAACGCGGCTGGGCGGGTCTATGCACTGATTCAGGCCAAGGGTGGATCGGGCACAACCTTCCTCGCCACCAATCTGGCCTACGCACTTTCCAAACAGGACAAGCGGGTGGTCGTGCTCGACCTGAATCTGTACTTTGGTGATGCCGCCATGTTTCTGGGCAATAGCAACGCCGTATCGAGCGTGGTTGATCTGGCGCGCCAGACGCATCGCATGGACGCCACTCTGCTGTCCTCCAGCATGATCAAGTTCAGCGACAGCCTGCATGTGTTGCCGGCGCCCGAATCCCCCGAACATATCAACGAGGTGACGCCCGCCGCGATAGAAAAGATCATCGACCTGGCCCGCAGTCAGTATGACTTTGTGATCCTGGATGTGCCCAGCATGCTGAGCCCGGTGACCATCAAGGCTCTGGACCTGGCCGACAGCATCTACCTGACGCTGCAACTGAACCTGCCCTTCATTCGTGCCGCCAAGCTGATGGTGGCGGTGTTCAGAACACTGGGCTACCCGAATGAAAAGATCCACCTGGTCGTCAACCGGTACGAAAAGTCGGGTGATGTGGGGCTGGCCGATGTAGAGAACGCCACCGGTCTGAAAGTGCAGCGCACTATTCCCAATAGCCACAAGGCGGTGAATTCATCGATCAATCAGGGCGTGCCGATGATTGATCTGATGCCCGCTGACCCGGTGGCCCATGCGCTGAGCCAATGGGCTGACTTGCTGGCACCCAGCAAGATCCCGCGACCGGCGCGAAGCTGGCTGCAGGGCTTCAAGAGGTTCGCATCATGAGCCTGCGCGACCAAACACTGGACAGCCCGGTCATCGGGCGAACCCCGCCAGCACGTGACCCGTCCATGCTGCTGCTGACCCCCGAGTTTTATGAACTCAAGACCCGCCTGCACAAGCAACTCCTGGGACGTATTGACCTTGAGGTCATGGGCGGCATGGCACCCGAGCGACTGCGCGAGGAGCTAGGGCTCCTTGTAGAAAGGTTGCTGCAGGATTCCGGTGCGGCGCTCAATTCCAACGAACGCGCCAGGATGATCCAGGACATTCAGGACGAGGTCATGGGGCTGGGGCCACTGGAGTCTTTGCTGGCCGACCCTACGGTTTCCGACATTCTTGTGAATGGTCCGAAGAAGGTGTTTGTCGAGCGCTACGGGCGGCTTGAGTTGACCCCGGTGGTGTTTTCCGACAACAACCACCTGATGAAGATCATCGACAAAATCGTTTCGCGTATTGGCCGGCGCATTGACGAATCCAGCCCGATGGTGGATGCCCGTCTGGCCGATGGCTCGCGGGTCAACGTCATCATCTCGCCGCTGTCGCTGGATGGACCTGTGTTGTCGATACGGCGCTTTGCGGTGGTGCCGCTGCGGGCGGATGACCTCATCAGAAACAAAGGCATGACACCGGCGCTGTCGCAACTGCTGGCCGGCATGGTGCGCGCCAAAATGAACATCCTGATCTCCGGCGGCACGGGCACCGGCAAAACCACATTGCTGAATGTGCTGTCCAGCGCGATACCGGCTACCGAGCGCATCGTCACGATTGAAGATGCGGCCGAATTGCAACTGCAACAACCCCACGTGGTGCGACTGGAAACCCGGCCCGCCAATATCGAGGGCAAGGGTGAGGTGAACCAACGCGCCCTGGTCCGCAACAGCCTGCGCATGCGCCCGGACCGCATCATCGTGGGTGAGGTGCGTGGCGTGGAGGTCGTGGACATGCTTCAGGCCATGAACACCGGCCATGAAGGGTCGATGGTCACGGTGCACGCGAATACACCGCGCGATGCCCTGACGCGTCTGGAAAACATGGCGGGCATGGGCGGCATGTCGATCCCCTCCAAGGTGATGCGCCAACAGATCAGCTCAGCCATCATGGCCATCATCCAGGTCGCCCGCCTGACCGATGGCAAACGCAAGATTGTCAGCCTGCAAGAGGTGGTGGGCATGGAAGGCGACATCGTCACCATGCAGGAGATCTATGCCTTTACCCAGACCGGCATTGCTGAGGACGGATCGGTACAGGGGCACTTTGCAGCCACCGGCGTGCGACCCAAATTCATGGCGCGACTCAAAGCCCACGGCATCACCCTGCCGGCGGAAACGTTCGACCAAAGCCTGACCTACGACTGACGCTATGACCTCCAGTTATTCCCTGTTTGTGGTGTTTGGCTTTCTGGCCATGGT
>CAIQEX010000488.1 GCA_903870955.1 uncultured beta proteobacterium | reverse complement strand
CCTTGCTCAGCCCAGCGGCAGTCACGCTCACCGCGACTTCATAGTTGCCGTTGGTCATCGGGTTGGCTGCGCCGCTCAGGTCCAGCGCCCAATCACCGGTGCCCGTGTTGTAGGTCAGGCCTGCCGGGCTGCTGGTGCCGCCCAGGGTCAGCGTGTAAGTGATGCCATTCACCAGAACGCTGATGACGTCGCTGGTTGCAACTTCCAGCTTGAGAAAGCTGAGCCCCGCATCCAGTGTTTTTTCGGCATGGCCCGACAGCGTGGGCCGGGTGTTGTTGGTGACCTTTTGGTGCACGGTCGGGATGTCTGGCGCGGCAATGTCGATCAGCACGGCAGAACTGCCCACATTGGAGACGTTACCGGCCGCGTCTGACACGGAAGCAATTGCCGAGTAACTGTTGCCGTGGTTGAGTGCCAGGGCGTCGGCATTGGGCAGGTTCAGGGTCCAGGCATTGCCAGTGACGGTGGCGCTGTATTGCAGGTAGTTGAGCGTGATGGCGACCAATTGACCGTCTTCCACACCGGTGGTGGACCCGCTGATTTGCAAATGGGTCGTGCTGCTCAGTGCGTCGTGCTCGGTCTTGTTCAGTATGGCGTCACCGGCTATGACACCCATGGCCAGGGTCGGTGCCAATGTATCGATGCGGATGGTGCGGGTGCCTGCTGGCGAAATATTACCCGCTGCGTCGGTTGCGGTGACAGAAATAACTTCTGTGCCTTGCCCCATGGCGCTGATGTCCGCAGGTTGCAGGGCGTAGCTCCAGTTGCCGGAAGCATCCGTGGTGACGCTGTGGCTGGTGCCGCCCAGCGTAATCGTGATGACGGAGTGGGCCTCGGCCGTGCCGCTGACGGCGGCGCCTTGCTCCGCGGCGTTGATGGTGTTGTCGCCAGCGATGGCGGTGATGACCGGTGCCATCGGAGGCGTCAGGTCCACGGCGGCATTGACCAGTGCCTGTATCTTGGCCAGCGTGTCCACGCCAGTGCCGGTGTCTGGCGTGGCGCTGATAGCGCTCAGGATGCTCTGGATATTCGCCGCCGAAAGCGCAGTAACCGAACCCGTGGCGCCAAGCGCATCGGTGATGCCGGTGATGCCTAACGCAGCCAAGTCAGCCATCGTCAGGCCACTGATACCAGCAGCCTGGTTGGCTACTGCATTGGCGGCTGCAGCCAGTTGGTTGACTTCTGCCACGCTGTCCACGGCTGCAGCGGTTTTACTTCCTATGCTGTCGTCGAGCAGGGACAGGATCTGTGGGCTGCTCACTGCCAGACCGATGTCGGCGCCTATGGCGGCAAATTGGGCGGCGGTTAACGCGGTGGCTGCCGTGGCGGCGTTGCCGTCGGCGCTAGCCAGGATGGCGTTGTAGGCGTTGACGATGGTTTGAATCTTGGCCGGTGTGTCGGCTTGCGTGCCAGTGATGGCAGCGGTGGCCAGCGCATCGTTGATGGCATGCAGGTTACTGCTGTCCACACCGGTGATACCGGCTGCACTGTAGTTGCCCAACAGCGGTGCAGTGCCGGTGGGTGTTGCAGGCGCGCTGGCTGTGTTGGCCTGGGCATAGCTGCTCAGGACGCCCACAGCGGTGTTGATGGTGTTCACCAGAGCCTGCAATTCCGCTTGGGTATCCACCGCGCTGCCATCCGGACTGGTGTTTGCGATGGCGGCCAGCACGGCACTGAGATTGCCGCTGGTGACCCCCAGAATGCCCAATGCATTTAACTGCACCCATGTCGGAGGTGTGCCACCCGCCGGGGAATTGATGACGGCGGTGACGGCATCGGAGAGGGATTGAACCTCGCCAACGGTGTCCACATTGGCCAACACCAAAGACTTGACGACATCGTTGATGAGTTGCAATTTGACGGAGCTGTCGATGCCCGTGACATTGGCATTGGCATAGTCGAATTGCGTGGGCACGGTGCCGACTGCGCTGTCTGTTGCGTTGCCAATCGCCGTCAGGCCCAAGGTACCGGTTGTCGGGTTGGCGGCGTAGTTGATCAGTGTCGCAACGGCGCTTCCGAACTGGTTGGTCACGGTGCCGGAATCGGCGAGGATGACCACTTTTGCACCGGCTGCGATGTTGTATTTGCCGGCGTCTGACATCGTCGTAGCGCTGCTGCTACCGCTGCCGCTCAAAGCAATGGAGCTGGTGAGCTGGGTGATGGTGGCCGATATATCGCCACCATTGAGTTTGTCCATCCCGGACAACGCAGCCAGCACGGCGCCGTAATTCTCTGCGGCCGAGAGGCCATCCGCAGCGTTATAGGTACTCAGTACCGTGGTGACTACCGGGCCTTGCAGGTCCGTCAGACCAAAGGTGGTTGCCACGGCCTTGTTGACGCCATTGACGGTGGCTACGGAGGCGTTCGGATCAATCTTGTTGGCGGCGATGGTGGTCAGTACATTCAGGTTCAGACTTAGCGTGGAGCCAGGTCCTCTGACGACGCCCATGGCCGTCAAAGCAGACGACAGGTTCTTGCCTACGCCCGTGGCTTCATCCATGTAGTCCAGCGCCGTTCCCGTGACCACCAATTGCGCAAACACCACGCCGACGTAGCTGCCGACATTGGTCGTGAAATGTCCGCTGGCATCGACCAGCACATTTGCCTTCAGCAACGTGGTCTTGTCGCCTGCGTAAATGTTGACCAGCAAGTCATTGCCTGAGATCACGGGCCCGGCCTGAATGGATCCGTTGACGATGGATGGTGCGGCCACGCCATTTCCGGCGCTGCCCGTGCCAGCGGAGCCAGTACCCATCAATATGCTGCCGCCGATCAATGCGGGTACTGCGGCAAAGCCAGCGGAGGCGGGCGCTAGACCGGCGGCTTCCATAGCAAGGGTTTGAGGGAAGTAGGTGACGACGGGTGATTCACCCAAGGCCGTAAAAGCGCCGGCCATATTGGATTGGCCTTGCGCCATGGACATCAGCACATCGTGGTTGCCGTGGGCATACACCAGCGTTCCACTGTCGCCACTGACCGTGCCACCGGCTGCATTGCTGGCACTGAGGGTGATACCGTTTTCCGTGTCACCGACGAGGTTGACACTGCAAGCTGAGTCCGTCGTGCACACGCTGTAAAAGTTTTCAAAGGTGATTGTGCTGCTATCGGAATAGCGCAGATGCAGGGCGTCGCCTTGGCGGCTGGCAATGACGTTGTCAGGTACTTCGAGTGGGGTGGTTGCGTCCCCCTTGGGGGCTCGTCGCAGGATGTAGTGCAGGCCCTGTTCCATCTTTACGGTTGCAGTTTGCCCCGCGTGGAAGCTAAGGATTTTGCCTTTTGTCTCCGCGTGCGTTGACAACTGAGGCAGCTTGACGAGGTCGTTGGCCATGGCGAAATCCTTTAGTGTTTTTCAAATCCAGGCCACGTTGGTGCCCTTCCCAAGGATTTGGTATATCGATACAAATGTACACTAATTCATACATATCGAAAGGTGTAACCCAAACCAATATCGTGCGGTGTTTGATATGCAGCAACGTTCAGTGATGGGTAAGCGGCGGGCTTGCGACTCGTATTTACCCTTACGTAATTTGTAGCTTCCGGTGCTTGCAATTGCTCCGATGACAGGGCCGATGAATCAATCGAAACTTTTCCCAACATTCGCAAAGGGAGAAGTCAATGCAAACCAACAGCTATTCGTTAGAGATCGGCAAGCTGCAAAAAATCTGGGCTATCCGGGTGCTGGGCGCTGTCGGCGCGCTGGCTCTGCTGACCTTTGCCGCACCCTTCATCTGGAGCGCGGTTGCTGCCGGACTGGGGCTGGCTGCACTGGCTGCCATGGGCGCCGTGGGCGTGGTGGTGTTTCAGGCCATGCCGCTGGGGATGCAGAAGCTGGAAAACCGGCTTTTGCAATTGCGCAAGGACGAGGCAAGGCGCAACCCGATTGAGCAACTGCAAAACGAATTGCTGCGACGGGGCGAAAAGCTGCGTTCCTTTCAACGCGCCTTGGTGACGGTTGGCGGTCAGATCGAATCGATAGGCCAGATGCTGGAAGAGCGCCAGCACAAGGACCCTGACCATGTGCTGCATCGCCAGCAACAGGCTCTGGAGCGACTGCAACAGTTTCATGGCGTCAATCTCCGGCGTCTGCGGGAGGCACAAGCCGCGCTGGAGGAATTCCGTTTCACGATCGAGCGCAAGGAAAGCGAGTGGCGCATTGCACTGGCCATTGGCGAGGCCACCGACATGCTGGACCCAAATGCCACAGAGAACCTGATGCAGGACCTGCTGACCGACACCGCACTGCGCAGTGTTCAGGAACGATTCAACATGGTATTTGCCGAGTTGGATGTGCAGATGACCAGCATGGATGCACCCACCCGGACCCTGCTGAGCCGGAACGAACGCCAGCACATGGGTGCACTCGATCTCAACATTCCTGCAGGAGCAAAGCCATGAAATTCTGGAAATGGTTGGCGCGCATCTGCACGGCACTCTTCATCGCCGTGCTGGTTTTTTCCTGGCTTGCCAATGGACGCCGCGCCGCACCCGACTTGAAGTTGCCAGACGACACACCACCCGCCCCCGTATTTCGCTAAGCCAACATTCCAAGGAGATGCCAATGAAAACTACAACACCCACCCTGCGCAAAGTACTCGCAGCCACACTTCTGGCGGCAGCAGCGCTGTCCGCTATGGCCACGGCGGTGGAGGACACGTCGGCATCCTCCACCGCATTGCGCATCGGCAGCGGCCCGGACGGCAAGCTCTACCAATTGCTGGTGCGCGACATGCAGACCGTCTGCGGCAACGACGTGCCCATCGTCAATGTGCCTTCGGTGGGCGGCATCCCCAATTTGATGGGGCTTGCGGCCAGCCAACTCGATCTCGGCTTGGTGCAACTCGACACCTTGCAGGAAATTGGTCGCGATGGCGACGAAAACATCCAGACGCTGCAGGCGGTCATGCCGCTGCATACCAACCTCCTGCATGTGTTGAGCCTGCGTGATGGTTTCAAGCAAGGCGAGGAGAGCAAGTTCAAATTGCCCTGGGGCGCCGATGAGCGTGAAGTAAAGGTGGTGCGCAAATTCAGTGACCTGCAGGGGCTCAAGGTCGCAGCCGTAGGCTCGACCGTGTTGCTGGGCCAACGCATGAGTGACCAATTCAATCTGGGCATCAACCTGCGCAAGGCCGAGACAGACGATGAAGCCATCAAGTGGCTGCACGAAAACAAGGTGCAGGCCATCTTTACCGACGGTGGCTGGCCCCTGCCTTCGATTGCACGCCTGAAGGGCGACAGCGGTCTGGCCTTGGTCGAATTCAATCTATCGCCGAAGCCACCCTTTGTGGTGGTCAAACGCAACTACCAAAACCTGGATGGTTTCAATGTGCGGTTCCTGGGCTCGCCCAACCTGTTGGTAACCCGTCCGTTCAAGCCCAATGGTGAAATGGGCAAACGCGTGGCAGCCTTGCAATCTTGCCTGTTGAAGCATCTGGAGGAATTGCAGGAGGGGCGCTTCCAGGCCGCCTGGAAAGAAATAAAGAGTCCGATGGACACACTGGGTGTGCCGCGCTTCGGGAAAAGCAAATAGTCGGATTACGATAGCGGCACCAGGGAGAACACAATGGCCAATAGCCAAATCATCGCCAAGAGAAAAGCCCAGTGGCGCCTGCGCATGCTGGTGATTCTGCTGGCCAGTCTGCCACTGCTGCTGGCGGTGGTGGCGGTGGTATGGAGCGTGGGTGACCTGATCACCACGATGCAGGCCAACCAGGTGCGCACGGTGCAGTCGATTGTGCTGAAAGCGCGCAAGGATGAACTCAAGCATTTCGTGCAGGCCGGCAGCAAGGTGATGGCCCACTACTGCTCGCCCGATAACGGCCCGATAAAACTCAGCCGCGAGGGGCGCGAACTGTTGCGCCACATGGACTTTGGCGATCTGACCGACGACAACTACTTTTTTATATATACGATGGACGGCGTCAACGTGATGCATCCACGCCTGCCGAATATTGAGGGAACGAGTCTGTGGAACTTCAAGGACGCGGCGGGTCACTACATCATCCAGGACTTGATTGAACATTCACGCGGTGGAGACCATTTCTGGAACTATGTATGGCATCGCCCGTCCACGGACAAGATCGAACCCAAGCTCGGCTACGTGGAGTACGTGCCGGAATGCAATCTGATGATTGGCACCGGCCTGTATCTGGATTACATGAAAGAAATCGACGACCTGATCCGGACGCAGACCAAGGAGGCGATTGATCAGACCAGAGACCAGATTGTGTTGATTGCGCTTGCGTGTCTGCTGTTGGTTGCCGCCGGTGGACTGATGCTTAATCTGCACGAACAGCGGCAGGCCAACCAGAAGCTGCGCCGCATGGCGCAGCAGGTCGTCGAATCCCAGGAAGCCGAGCGCACGCGGGTCGCGCGCGACCTGCACGATGGCGTGAGTCAATGGTTGGCCGCCACCAAGTTCACCTTTGAGACGGCGCGTTTGCAAATGCACAAAGGCAATCTGGAAAAGTCCACTGAAACTTTGAGCGGTGGCGTTGAAAAGCTGCAGTCGGTCATGCGCTACGTGCGCGAGATGTCACACAAGTTGCGCTCCGCCATGCTGGATGACGCGGGCTTAGGGCCGACAGTGGAGCAGGAAAGCCGCGAGTTTGGGGAGCGCACGGGCATCCAGATTGAAGTGCAGATCGGTGACATGCCAACCCTTAGCAAGGATGTCGAGAGCGACCTCTACCGCACCTTTCAGGAAGCCACCCGCAATATTGAAAAGCACGCCGCAGCGACACGCATACACATTGCCATTCAGCAAGACAAGGCGGGACTTTGGATGCGGATTCATGACAACGGTGTGGGCACTCCTGATACGGCCCGCCGGCAAAAGGGTGGCATTGGCCTGATCAATATGCGTGAGCGCATCGAACGCCATGGCGGAGAGTTCGCCTTCGAGCCAGCACCTGGCGATACGCGGGTCACGGCTTTTATCCCGCACAAGCATTTGTAAATATTCCAGCTTTGAAAAGACCTCACTATGACCACACGCACCCCACCTTTGCAGGCGCAGAAGCCCATCCGGCTGCTGCTGGTTGATGTTCACGCCATCTCCCGGCAAAGCTCGCGCATGTTGCTCGATACCCTGGCCGACTTTGAGGTCGTGGGTGAGACCAGTGAACACGAAGAGGCCATGCAACTGCTTGCGGAATTGGTGCCCGATGTGGTCATCGTCAGCATGCGGGTACAGGGCTCGACCGGCCCGGATACCGCGCGCGACATTCTCAAGGCGCGCCCAACCACACGCGTGGTTTTCTGGACGCTGTTTGACGATCCCGAGTACGTGCGGGCCGCGTTGGCCGCCGGCGCCCATGCCTATGTACTCAAACAGGATCCGGCCGAGGAGATTGAAAAGGCAATTGCGCAGGTCTTGCGTGGGGCCACCTACCTTTCGCCCAGCCTGAAACATATCGAACCGATCGACAAGGGGGCGCACTGAAATGCTGCTTAGAAAAATCAACATTCTGGTCATCGATGACCATCCGGTGGTGCGCCACGGCGTGGTGTCCATGATTCGCGAATTCGACGACAAATTTCAAATCGTCGGCGAGGCCGCCAGCCCGGCAGAAGGTTTGCTAAAGGCCGAGGCGTTGCGCCCCGACGTCGTAGTGACCGATCTGATGTTTAACGGGCACATCGAAGATGGCATCTCGGTGGTCAAGGATTTGGCTGCAAGCCAACCGGATGTACGTTGCATGGTGATAACTGCCAACACGCAAGGCCACCACATGGTGGATGCTTTCAAGGCGGGCGCCAAAGCCTTTTTGTACAAGGACTCGGACAGTCGCGAATACATGAAGGCTATTGAAGCCGCCTTTGAAGGCATGACGTATTTCCCGCCACAGCTAGCCTCCGAGTTGGGCAAATGGAACCGTCTGCCCAGGCTGACCCCCGCAGAAGAGCGGCGCATGCCCTACATCGCGCGAGGCATGTCTTCCAAGCAAATTTCAAAGGAGATCAACCATCTGGATGCGCCGAAGACCATTTCGTCACGCACCATCGACCAGCAGAAAAGCAATATCAAGCAAAAGTTTGATATTGATACCAGCGGCGGATTAGTGGCCTTCGCGATCAAGTACTGCGAGGACCACGGCATGGACTACAAGAGCCTGAAGATCCACACCCAGCGCAAGCTGTTTGGTGGCTAGCCCTCAATCTCCAGCGCCGGGCTGTGCCAGATCTTTTCGGCGTACTCAGCAATGGTGCGGTCTGACGAGAACGGGCCCATGGCCGCCACGTTGCGCAAGGCCTTGATGGTCCAGTCATTTTTGTCCTGGTAGGCAGCATCCACTTTTTCTTGCGCAGCAATGTAGGCGGCGTAGTCGGCCAGCAGCAGGTAATGGTCACCCCAGGTTACCAACGCGTCATAGATGGCCTGGTAGCGTTCGGGCTCATCCGGGCTAAAGAGGCCACCGCGAATGGCTTGCAGCACCGCGTCGAGTTCCGGGTTCTGGTCCAGAACGCTGACCGGGTTGTAACCTGCGGCGCGTGTGGCAGCCACTTCCGGCGTGGTCATGCCAAAGATGAAGATGTTTTCAGCGCCCACGCTGTTGAGGATTTCGACATTGGCACCGTCCAGCGTACCGATGGTGAGCGCGCCGTTCAGCGACAGCTTCATGTTGCCGGTTCCCGAGGCTTCGGTACCCGCCGTGGAAATTTGCTCCGACAGGTCGGCCGACGGAATGATCATCTCGGCCAGGCTGACGCTGTAGTTGGGAATAAACACCACCTTGAGCTTGTCGCCCACACGCGGGTCGTTGTTGACGACCTTGGCCACATCGTTGATCAGCCGGATGATGAGCTTGGCCATGTGATAGGCCGAGGCTGCCTTGCCGGCAAAAATCACCACGCGCGGCACGATTGGCGCATCCGGGTTGGCCAGAATACGCTGGTAGCGGGTGACCACATGCAGCACATTGAGCAACTGGCGCTTGTATTCGTGGATGCGCTTGACCTGCACGTCGAACAGCGCATCGGTTGGAATCTCCAACCCCATATGGCTTTGCACCCAGTTGGCCAGGCGGCGCTTGTTGAACTGCTTGGCCTGCTGGAATCCCGCAATCACTTTTTCACCGGTCAGCACAGGTTGCAGTTGGCTCAGTTGGGTCAGGTCACGCCGCCAACCGGTGCCAATATTTTTGTCCAGCAGGGCGCTCAAGGCCGGGTTGGCCTGGGCCAGCCAGCGGCGTGGCGTAATGCCGTTGGTCTTGTTGTTAAAGCGTTGCGGCCACAGGCGTGCAAAGTCCGAAAAGATGGATTCCTTCATCAGTTCGGAGTGCAGGGCCGATACGCCATTGATGGAGTGGCTGGTCAAGACGGCGAGATAGGCCATGCGCACGCGGCGATCGCCGTGCTCGTCCACCAGCGACACTTTGCGCAGCAGTTCAGGCTCGAAACCAGCATCCGACAAGCCGGTGAGGAACTTGTCGTTGATGTCGTAAATGATTTGCAGATGGCGCGGCAGAATGCGTTCCAGCATTTTGACCGGCCAGGTTTCCAGCGCCTCATGCATCAGGGTGTGGTTGGTGTACGAGAACACGCGTTGGCACAGACGCCAGGCGTCTGCCCAGGGGAGGTGGTACACGTCCAATAGCAGGCGCATCATCTCGGGAATAGCCAGCACCGGGTGCGTGTCATTCAGGTGGATGCTGACCTTGTTGGGCAACTCCTCAAAGCCTTCGTGCCGGCTGGTGTAGCGGCGCAGCAAATCCTGCACACTGGCGCTGCAGAAAAAGTATTCCTGGTGCAGGCGCAATTCGCGGCCGGAGTCGGTGGAGTCATCCGGGTACAGCACGCGCGACACGTTTTCGGAGTGGTTCTTGCTCTCCACAGCGGCAAAGTAATTGCCCCGGTTGAAGGCGCTCAGATCAATCTCTTGCGTTGCCTTGGCCGACCACAGGCGCAAGGTGTTGGTGGCCATGGTGTCGTAGCCGGGGATGATGGTGTCATAGGCCATGGCCTGCACATCGTGGGAATCGACCCAGTGGTAGTTTTCGCCTTCTTTGACGACCCGTCCTCCAAAGCGCACGCGGTAGGTGACTTCGGGGCGGGCAAATTCCCAGGGGTTGCCATGCGTCAACCAGTAGTCAGGCACTTCAACCTGGCGACCATCCACAATCGTCTGGCGGAACATGCCGTAGTCGTAACGGATGCCGTAACCAAAACCGGCAATGTTGAGCGTGGCCATGGAGTCCAGAAAGCAGGCTGCCAGGCGACCCAGGCCACCATTGCCCAGAGCGGCATCCGGTTCCAACTCGGTAATCGCGTCCATGTCCACACCAAAGTCGAGCAGGGCCTGGCGCACACGGTCGCGCAGACCCAGAGCCAGCATGGCGTTGCCAAAGGTGCGGCCGATCAGGAACTCCATCGACATGTAGTAAACCCGCTTGGCGTCCTGCGCATACTGGGTGCGGGTGGTCTTCATCCAGCGCTCCACCAATTGGTCGCGCACGGCGAAGGCGGCGGCGTTCAGCCAGTCTTCGGGCCGGGCCACCTTGGGGTCCTTGCCCACGGTGAACATGAGCTTGTTGGCGATCGCATGTTTGAGCGACTCAAGGTCGCGTCCCGGTGCGTCAAAAGGGAAGTCAGCAATGGGTTTCACAGCGGCTAAGGGGGTCATGGATGTCAAATCAGACTCTTGTAAAGGTTGGTGTAATGCTGGGCTGCGCTGGCCCAATCAAAAGCAATTCGCATGCCAGTTTGGCGAACGCGGTTCCAATCGGAGCGGCGGTGGTACAGGGCAAAGGCGCGTCGGATGGCGCGCCGGTAGTCGTCTACCTCGAATGCGTCGAACACAAAGCCCGTTGCAGTCTGGTCGTCCAGGGTTTCCAGGTCGGTGTCCGTGACGGTGTCTGCCAGACCTCCGACGCGTCGAACCAGCGGCAGGCTGCCGTATTTTAAACCGTACATCTGCGTCAGGCCGCAGGGCTCGAAGCGGGAGGGCACCACGGTCACGTCACTGGCTGCAAAGATGCGGTGGGCAAAGGATTCGTCGTAGCCCATGCGGAACGCGACTTGATGCGGGTGGGTTTTGGCTTGCAGGGCAAAGGCCTGTTCCAGTTGGGTGTCACCATTGCCCAGCACCAGCAATTGGCCCCCGCGCGACAGAATTTCATGCAGACCCGAGAGCACCAAGGGCATGCCTTTTTGTTCGGTCAAGCGACTCACCACGGTAAACAAGGGCACTTCGGAATCTACCGTCAAGCCGACTTCGGCCTGCATTGCCGCCTTGTTACGTGCTTTGCCGGTCATGTTGCGCACATCAAAATGGTGTTCCAGGTGGCTGTCGGTCGATGAATTCCAGACCGTGTCGTCTACGGCATTCAGGATTCCACTGAGTTGACCCGCCCGTCCGCGCAGCAGCCCGTCCAAGCCACAGCCCTGGTCAGGCGTCTGGATTTCGCGTGCATAGGTGGGGCTGACCGTGGTGATGTGGCTGGCATAGCTCAAGCCGGCTTTCATGAAGGAAATCTGGCCAAAATATTCCATGCCCTGGACGCTGAACACATGGCCAGGCAGGCCCAGGTCACCAAAATGCTGTGGCCAGAATACGCCCTGGTAGGCCAGGTTGTGGATGGTGTAGACGCTGGGTACGCGCGGACCCATGCCGGCATTCCACACGGCCAGACAAGCGGGTGCCAGCGCTGCATGCCAGTCGTGGCTATGCACCAATTCAGCGCACCACAGCCGGTCCAGTCCGTGGGCCAAATGCGCAGCGCCCCAACCTAGCGCGGCAAAGCGCCGGTGGTTGTCGGCATAGGGGTGCTTGTTTGCATCTTCATACGGGTTTCCCGGACGGTCATACAGACCGGGTGCTACCAGCACATAGGCGTAGACAGTGTGGGTCTCGTTGCCCAAAGCAGGCAAGAACCCAAACATGACCTCCACCGCCTCGCCCCAGGGCGTACCAAAGGAGCCCACCCGCACGGGGTCTTTCAGGCCCGCCAGAATTG
>CAIQEX010000487.1 GCA_903870955.1 uncultured beta proteobacterium | reverse complement strand
GCCGCCAAGCCCAAACCGAGGGGCAGACAAAATGCACTGTCTTGATGCCTGCGGCGCGCAAGTCTTCTTCCAGTTTGAAGTTGAAATCCGGGGCATCTGTGCCAATAAAGATGTCCGGGCGCATTTGAAGCAGCCGTTCGCGCAACTGGTCACGGATGCCCACGATCTCGCGATAGCGTCGCAGCAATTCCCAATTGAATCCATGCACTGCCAGTTTCTGGAACGACCACCAGGCCGTGAAACCAAGGCGTTCCATATGCGGACCACCAATGCCAAAACTGGTCAGTGCGGGCCAACGTTTTTTCAGACCGCCGAGCAATAGCCCTGCCAACAGATCGCCAGAGACCTCACCGGCCACCATGGCCACAGTGGGTGCCACACGGCTGTCGGGCAAACTCCCTGGCATCAAAATGCCTAGCGCACGATGCCGCGCTGTGGCGAAGTCTGTTCCAAAAAGGAAAGCATCATCTCCACATCAGGGGCCGCTTCGGGCGTGTCGTCGACCAGTCCGGCAATGCGCGCACGGGCGTTATCCAGCGTCAGATCATCGCGGTAAAGCGCCTTGTGCATGGCCTTGACTGCGGCAATGCGCTCCGGAGAAAACCCACGCCGGCGCAAGCCTTCGTAGTTCATGGACCGCGCCGAAGCCGGCTGACCCTGGCACATGACAAACGGCGGCAAATCCGCAAACAGCAAGGCGCACATGGCAGTCATGCTGTGTGCGCCAATTCGCACGAACTGGTGCACGACCGTGAAGCCACCCAAGATGACCCAGTCGTCTACATGCACGTGACCCGCCAGCTGCGAGTTGTTGGCGAATATGGTGTTGTTACCGACCTGGCAATCGTGTGCAAGATGCACATAGGCCATGATCCAGTTGTCATTGCCGATGCGGGTAACACCCTCATCGCCGGGTGAGCCGATGTTGAAGGTACAGAACTCGCGCACGGTATTTCGGTCACCCAAAATCAATTCGCAAGGCTCGCCCGCATATTTCTTGTCCTGGGGAATCGCACCCAAGGAGCTGAACTGGAAGATGCGATTGTCTTTGCCGATCGTCGTGTGACCTTCTATGACTACGTGCGGCCCTACCGTGGTGCCCGCGCCAATGCGCACATGTGGGCCGATGACGGTATAGGGCCCGACAGTCACGGAGCTGTCCAGCTCGGCTTTGGGATCCACCACTGCGGTGGCGTGGATAGCACTCACTTTGACTGCCTCAAACAACCGAGCGCATGGCGCAGGTCAATTCGGCTTCGACCGCCAGTTCACCGTCTACCGTAGCGCGGGCCTTGAACTTGAAAATCCCGGCCTTTGTACGCAACAATTCGGCTTCCAGAATCAGTTGGTCACCCGGTTCCACCGGGCGTTTGAAACGTGCACCATCGATGCCCGCAAAGTAATAAACCATGTCCTCGCTGGGCGTGGTTCCCAGGGCATCAAAGGCCAGTAGACCTGCTGCCTGCGCCAATGCTTCGAGCATCAACACACCGGGCATGACCGGTCGACTGGGGAAATGCCCTTCAAAAAAGGGTTCATTGATGGTGACGTTTTTCAGGGCCTTGATGCGCTTGCCCTTTTCCAGTTCCAGTACCCGATCCACCAAAAGGAATGGATAGCGGTGTGGCAACTGCTTGAGAATTTTATGGATGTCCATCATGCTTTATTTTCTTTCTCCAAAATTTTGATGCGGTCGCGCAAGGTATGCAACTGCTTCAACGTTGCGGCGTTGCGCTCCCAGGAGGCGTTGTCATCGAGTGGGAAAACACCTGTGTAGTGCCCCGGTTTGCTGATCGATTTGGTGACCACCGTCGCGGCCGATATATTCACACCGGCAGCAATGGTTAAGTGGCCCAACACCACAGCGCCACCGCCGACGGTGCAATTGGGGCCAATGGTGGCACTGCCAGCCACACCGACACAGCCCGCCATCGCAGTATTGCGACCAACACGCACGTTGTGTCCAATCTGAATCAGATTGTCGAGTTTTACTCCGTCTTCAATCACGGTGTCCTGCAGCGCGCCGCGGTCAATACAGGTGTTGGCCCCGATTTCCACATCGTCACCGATGCGCACGGCGCCCAACTGTTCAATTTTTTCCCAGCGCTCGCCATCGGGTGCGAAACCGAAGCCATCGGCGCCG